>NZ_JBHUNA010000045.1:0-1828 GCF_042685205.1 Lentibacillus juripiscarius | reverse complement strand
CCTACTACAGAACTTCCAATTTACTAAACCTTAAAGGAGTGAAAACGATGGTATATCCATCATTTAATCATATTCAAGGGAAAATGGGAAGTTGTTGGGCAAATTTTGTTAGAAACACTGG
The DNA here is from genome assembly GCF_042685205.1 of Lentibacillus juripiscarius. NCBI lineage: Bacteria > Bacillati > Bacillota > Bacilli > Caryophanales > Bacillaceae > Lentibacillus > Lentibacillus juripiscarius. The sequence continues at coordinate 1,707 of NZ_JBHUNA010000045.1, read as the reverse complement.
ATCTGAAAACCTGTTGCTCGTAGCGATAGATGCGGCGAAGTATACACACAAAGCGACGATTTGTACGTTTTATGGGGATATATTAGTCAGACCTTTTGAGTTTGATGCATCAAGTACCGGGTTTACTAAAGTGAAACAGTTTATCCAAGCGGAGAAACAGCGTCATCATATGAAAGAGGTTGTTGTAGGGATTGAAACCACGGGGCATTATTACGAGGATCTTGTGTGGGCCTGCAAGGCAGAGGGCTATCATGTCCGTGTTTTAAATGCCGCGACCACAGCACAGGAACGTCAGGCCCTGTTGAACTGGTCAAAGACAGATAATCTTGATCTGATGGCGATTGTGCAATCTATTATGCATAATCGGGGGACATCAAGCGAATTATCATCGGGTGATATCCATAAACTTCAGACGCTAACGCGTGCCCGTCGTGCACTGGTAGAAGAAGAGAGTGCTGTGCAAAATCAGATTCGTGTTTATGTGGATCACATTTTCCGCGAGTTTCAAGGGAAAAGTGTTTGGATAAACGGGAAACGCAAGCACATTCAACCTTTCTCCAAGCTGTTCGGGAAAGCTCCCCGTTATCTGATGCGGCATTGCCTGCATTCGACCGACATTCTAGAACTTGGAGAAGAAGGACTGCGGGCTGTTTCTGTCCGTGAGAACTTGAAAATACGGGATAAATCAATTGAAATCCTACTTGATTTCTCGCGGGATTCCATTTCCAAGCCTAAGGAGGCCGTGGAGGCGGAACAGTTTCTTTTGGATCAAAAACTGGATCAGCTGGAACAGCTGATGAAACAAATCAGCGAATTGGAAAAAGAGATTCAGGATTTATTTATTCAGACAGAAGGTGCAGTTATTCTTAGTGTACCTGGCATTGGGGTTGTAACGGGCGCAGAGCTTTACGCAGAGATGGGGAATAACTCTGATTTCGATCATGCAGGGCAATTAATAAAAATGGCGGGGACAAATCCGACAGTCATACAGTCTGGAGGCAGGAGCCCTTCCTATTATGCGGTTTCCAAGCAAGGGAGGAGAGTATTCCGGAATGTTGTGTACCAGGTAGGGAGATCCTTAGCCTCGAATAACCCTGAAATGAAACAGAGATTTGAAACTATGAAAGCGCGTGGAAAGCACCATCGTCAAGCTTATATTGCCTTGGGAAATCGGATGATTCGCTTGGCATTTTCGATGATCAGGTATCAGACACTGTATCGTACAGAACAGAAAAACTATACGCTGCATGATCAATTAAGTAAGAAATTATATAGTAAAAATGTGAAATATTTCTACGAGAAGTTTGTTGCTCCTGACAATTATTTATCAGCTTAATAGCAGTTTTGAATTGACTAAGAAATGAGCTGCACATGGTAGTTTTCACCTCAGTCAGGGCTTTGTGATTGCCGGTTCTTGTTTTTGTACAAATTATGAAATAGTTGTAACGTTATTTTATTTAACAATGGGGGTTCCTCTGGGACGTTAGATCACATTGAATTTGGTGCCTGAGGCTTCTTAAGACCTCGAGTGACAGCGTTATGGATCTTGTCCTGTAAGTACGAATAATACGTGAAAATCCAAGTTTGCATTTGCTAGGTTGTATCCTCTGCAGGATGAAAAAGCGAGATCCTTTCACGTTCCAGAGGGACCCCTATGATAAAGTTCTGTGGTAGATGGCTTTTCGGAAAAATCTTTAAATTCGAAGG
>NZ_JBHUNA010000044.1:0-1197 GCF_042685205.1 Lentibacillus juripiscarius | reverse complement strand
TGGCAATTTTCACTATTAAAAGCCATAAAAAAACCTTATAATTAGGGTATGGTAGTCCTGTCCAAATCCCTAACTATAAGGAGAACACATGGACAATTATACCATAAAAACTGTATTCAAGGAATACATACATCCATTAGATTCGAAAGTTATCCAAAAAATGATTGATCACGCCGAGGTCGATAAATATGTTAAAAAGCTGGATGTACTAACATTTACCAGGCTTTTCATCTATGCTCAGTTAAAAGGACTTCCCAATCTGCGGCGCGTAAGTGAAAAAGTTAGCCGTAAAAAAACGGTTCAAAGGCAAGTTGGGATTGAAAGTATTAGTAAATCCCAACTTTCAAGAAAGTTTGGTGACATACCATCTGAGATATTCCAGGTTATCCTGCATCATCTGATTCAAAAGCTGCACCAAACACTTGGACCCAAAAGGGCTGATAAGGCGCTCGGGAAGATTCATTTAATTGATTCATCAACGCTTTCCATGTGCCTAAGCCAATATGAATGGGCAGATTTCCGGCATACAAAATCTGGGGTGAAAATGCACACATCTGTTGTCTTTTGTCATGGTGAAACCTACCCAAACGATATGATTATTACGCCCGCCAGACCGGCAGATGAAACACAGTTGGACGCCTTAATCGTACCGGATAAAAATGCACTTCACGTATTCGATCGAGGCTATTTTAACTTTGAAAAATTTGATTTCTACTGCGCAGAAGGGATTCGCTTTGTCACCAGAATTAAATCCAATACAGTTATTCACGTGATAGAGGAGTTACCTGTTGAATCTTCTTCCCCCATCATCCGGGATGCCGTCGTAAAAATCGGTAGAATGAAACATCCCCTACGCTTGATAGAAACATTGGATAGTGAAGGGAACAAAATTTCTATCGTGTGTAATGACGCTAAAATCAGTGCACAAGAAATAAGTGATCTCTACCGGACACGCTGGCAAATTGAATTGTTTTTCAAATGGTGCAAGCAGCATTTAGTGTTGAAAAAGCTTTATGGTAAAAGCCAAAATGCCGTATTCAACCAGATTTATATCGCTATGATTGGGTTCTGCTTAACCTTATTAATGAAGCACACCTTGGGATATAAAGGTACCTTACTGGAAATGCGGGACTGGATTTGTGATTGCTGGCACAAACAACTTGAAACATTTGCTTCTGAATTAGTCAAAGAGCCAGA
>NZ_JBHUNA010000043.1:0-1087 GCF_042685205.1 Lentibacillus juripiscarius | reverse complement strand
AGGTTGACTAAAACACAAACCATACGGAGGTAATTCACGATGACTCAAAGCTATTCTAACACGAAGGAACGTTCATTTGCACATTTAACCGAAGCGGAGAGAGGTAACATAGAGGCCTATATGGATGAAGGCCTGTCGCTAAGGGAAATTGGGAGAAGAATGGGACGCAATCCGAGTACGATTTCCCGTGAAAGGAACCGTGGAACCGTCAAGCAGATAGATACTAATCGCAAAGCCTATACCACATACTTCCCAGACGCTGGTGCCCGCATTTACAAGGAAAACCGCGACAATTGCGGAGGGCGTTCTACGGTGATGGATGCGTGGGAATTTATTGAATTTGCCGAAGAAAGGATCCTGAAAGACAAATGGTCCCCAGATGCAACTGTCGGTTATGCAAAAAGGCATAAGGAATTTGACTATGTCCCTTCGACGAAGACATTATACAACTGGATAGACGAAGGCAAGTTGTCAGTGATCAACATGGATTTGGAGTTGAAACTCCGCCGTTCAACGAAGAAGGCAAAGTGCCGCAAAAATAAAAAAGTACTGGGAACAAGCATTGAAGAGCGCCCCGAATCCATAGATAACAGGGAAGAATTTGGCCATTGGGAAATTGACACCGTTTTGGGGCACAAATCAAAAGACGACGCTTTACTGACCCTGGTGGAAAGGAAGACACGTATGGAGATCATCAAGCGTATTCCAAGTAAAAGTGCTCCAGCTGTTACAGCGGCCTTAGAAGACGTGATTTCGGCGTATCCGAACAAGCGGGATGTTTTTCAAAGCATTACAGCAGACAATGGATCGGAATTCAGCGAACTGGCAGATCAAGGTACAGAGAAGCAAATTGACGTTTATTTCGCCCATCCCTATGCTTCATGGGAGCGAGGGTCAAATGAACGCCACAATGGGCTCATTAGGAAGTTTATCAAGAAAGGGCAGCCTATCCATACATACGCTGATGAAACAATTGATGATGCCGCCAACTGGATGAATACACTTCCTAGGAAAATATTAGACTATCAGACCCCATCAGAAGCGTTCGCAAAATTTGTTGGTAGTGGGGCCTAGGCCCCACTACCAA
>NZ_JBHUNA010000042.1:40149-91871 GCF_042685205.1 Lentibacillus juripiscarius | reverse complement strand
CAAATTACAAGGAAAACCTTATATAGCGGTTTCACAAAGGGTGTTGCATTTACTATTGCAATTTAGGAATCTGTTTATTAAAAGATCGTTTACATAAAATCTATTGCAATGTCTATATTTCTATGCTAAAGTATAAATACAATATATACTAACAATATCATATAAAAATACTATATATAGTATGCGCAAGCAATGGTGACACATGGTGTTTTAAAAGGGAATCCAGTGAAAATCTGGAACTGTCCCCGCAACTGTAAGTGTAGACGAACGGGATAACCACTGTATGGCAAGCTTTACGGCGGCAATACGGGAAGGCCCTCAGTAGGAAGAAGCACAAGTCAGGAGACCTGCCATTGCTTGAGTGTTTCCATTCCTCGGGGAAAGCGGGTGGTAAAACGATAGACATGGTATAAATCATCCATCGTTTTACAGCCGTTCATCCACCAGGGTGAGCGGCTTTTTATGTATTCAAAAGGAGGAGAATCATGACAACAGCAATAACGGATCAGTGGACAGACTTACTTGATGAGGCAACACAAGGGTTGAATGCCGATAAGGAACTATTACTTGAAAAAATACATAAGAACGATTCGGAAGTAACAATGGACCATGTCATCAAATGGGCGCTGGAAAACATCGACGAGGCGAATCCGGACTGGACATTTGTTGCCAGCCGCTTGTATCTGCAAAACCTGTATGAAAAGGCAGCGGCCAATCGAGGATATGATGCCAACAAGCGTTATGGAGATCTTTATGAACTGATTCAACTCCTTACCAAAAAAGGCATTTATACGGAAGGGTTGCTGCACACATACACGAGAGACGATATCGATTATTTTGCCAGCATCATCGAACCAGCGCGGGATAGACTGTTTCATTATCTTGGGTTGTTTACACTGGCGACACGCTACTTGGCAACAGATCATAATAAAGATACATTTGAGTTGCCGCAGGAGCGTTGGATGATCATTGCTATGCACTTAATGCAGCAGGAAGATCCAGCCTACCGCCGCCAGTATGTCGCTGAAGCTTACTGGGCGCTTAGTAATCTGTATATGACGGTAGCGACACCAACCATGACCAACGCCGGTAAGACCCACGGACAATTGTCAAGCTGCTTTATCGAAACGGTCGATGATAGTCTGCAGTCCATTTACGACAGCAATACTGGTATTGCTAAACTGTCCAAAAACGGTGGTGGGATTGGTGTCTATATGGGTAAAATCCGCAGCCGCGGCAGCTCCATCAAAGGGTTCAAAGGTATGTCGAGTGGTGTTGTACCCTGGATCAAGCAACTAAACAATACGGCGGTGAGCGTGGACCAGCTCGGAACCCGAAAAGGCGCGATAGCCATTTATTTAGACGTGTGGCATGCCGATATAGAAGCATTTCTTGATTTGAAATTGAACAATGGCGATGAACGCATGCGTGCACATGATATTTTCACTGGTGTTTGCCTGCCTGATTATTTCATGGAACAGGTAGAAAACCGCGGGGACTGGTATCTTTTTGATCCGCATGAAGTGCGCGAAGTGATGGGATATTCGCTCGAGGACTTTTATGATGAAGATAAAGGCGACGGATCGTGGCGTGCACGTTATTTGGAATGTGTGGCATCTGCTAAGCTCACAAAGCGTGCTGTTCCGGCGATCGACATTATGAAACGAATTATGAAGTCGCAGCTTGAGTCCGGTACACCGTTCATGTTTTATCGTGATGAGGTGAACCGGCATAACAACAACCCACATGAAGGAATGATTTACTGTTCCAATTTATGTACGGAAATAACACAGAACCAGTCGCCAACAGAATTTTTGGAAGAAGTAACCGAGGCAGATGGTACCATTGTCCAGAAGTATAAACCAGGTGATTATGTCGTTTGTAACCTAAGCTCGATCAACTTGGGTCGTGCTGTGCCTGATGGCGTGCTGGAGCGGCTGATCCAAATTCAGGTCCGCATGCTGGATAATGTGATTGATATCAATACATTGCCGCTGAAACAAACCCAATTGACAAATCGGAAATATCGCGCCATTGGGCTGGGAACGTTTGGCTGGCATCATCTGCTGGCGAAAAATAACATGTATTGGGAGTCCGACGAGGCGGTTGATTATGCGGACAGACTTTATGAAACAATCGCTTACTTATCCATCAAAACGAGCATGGAGCTAAGCCAGGAAAAGGGCAGTTATCCAGCGTTTTCCGGCAGTAAGTGGCAGACGGGACAGTATTTTACCGACAAAGGATATACAGGGGAGGAATGGGGGCAACTGAAACGTGATGTGGCCACTAGCGGCATCCGCAATGGCTACTTAATGGCTGTTGCACCGAATTCGTCAACGTCAATGATTGCCGGCTCAACGGCCAGTATCGACCCCGTATTCCAGCCGTTTTATTTTGAAGAAAAGAAAGATTTCAAAATTCCTGTCACCGCACCGGACTTGAATCATAATACGTATAACATTTACCGTCGCTCGGCCTATATTGTCGATCAGCGTTGGTCTGTGCGGCAGAATGCAGCCAGGCAAAAGCATATCGACCAGAGTATTTCGTTCAATATTTACGTGCCGAATACGATTAAAGCATCCGTTTTGCTGGATGTACATTTGCAGGCATGGCGCGAAGGGTTGAAAACGACGTATTACGTCCGGTCTACGGCCAATGATGTCGAAGAATGTGAGTGGTGTGAAAGTTGAGAAGTCTCGTAGCGTATTTATCCTATAGTGGCAACACGAAGGAAACCGCGGAAATGATTGCTGATTATATGATGGAGGACGGTGCGGTAGTGGATATGCACCAGATGGCCATCGATCCTCCCGTTGATGCAGCAGCTTACGACATGATTTTCATCGGGTCGTTCACTTGGGAGATGGGTGCAACGCCTGATGAGGTAAAAGATTTCGTCCTGGAAGTCGGCTATAAACCAGACAATGTGGCCATTTTCGGAACTGGGGAAACGCAATTTGGCGGGGATGAGCTATTTTGCCTGGCAGTGGATAAACTTGCCACGTTTTATGCAAGCAGGTGGCCTGGTTTGAAAATAGAACAGTCCCCGCGCGGTTCACAGGAACAATTGGTGGAAAACTGGCTGGAAGGAGTGCTTCACGATGTCAAAAGTCTTGCTTGATAAAGCAAAAACATTGGAACCGATGAACCCGAACAAGTCGACAGCACTGTTCGGCGGGCAATCGAGCGGTATCTTAAATTGGAATGATATTAAGTATCCGCATTGGTATAAAATGTATAAACGTTTAGTTGGCAATTACTGGCAGGCAGATGAAATTAATATGTCCGATGATTTGCGCCAATTTGCATCACTTACAGAGGAAGAACGGGACGCGTATTTGAAAATCATCGGCCTCTTGTCAACACTTGATGCACCGCAGACCCGGACGGCATTACTTTTATCCCTATATGCAACTGATCCGTCTGTCCAGTCGATTATGGCGGTCATCGCCCAGCAGGAGGCGGTTCATAATGAAAGTTATTCGTATGTATTGTCGTCGGTTGTTTCCCTTGACGAGCAGAACGAGTCTTTTCAGCTCGGCCGAAAAGATCCGGTCTTATTAAAGCGGAACGAAACGATTATGCAGCAATACAATGCATTTGTTGAGGAACCGACGATTGAAAATATCTTGAAAACGTGTGTTTACACAGCGCTCCTGGAAGGGATGTTTTTCTACTCCGGGTTTGCGTTTTTCTATTCATTGGCAAGGAAAAATAAAATGGTTGGCACGTCAACGATGATCAGCTATATCAACCGGGACGAGCTTGAACATGGTCGGTTCATTGCGGAATTATTCCGGGCAACACTGCATGAAAACCCGGATACGAATACAGCGGCATTTTCCGATTGGGTGTACAGCCGATTCCAGGAGTCCGTTGAGCTGGAAATCGAATGGTCCCGCTATGTATTGGCTTCTGTGGATGGCATCGATCTCGACGAAATGGCCGGCTATATTAAGTACCGAGCTAATAAAATGCTACGGATGATGGGGCTTGACGAGATTTACCCGGATCATACCGAGAACCCAATGAAGTGGATCCGGGCCTATGCTGATAATTTCGATGGCACCAAAACAGACTTTTTCGAACAAAAATCACGGCAGTATACGAAGACGAGCGATTTGAACGGATTTGATGATTTGTAAGGGGTATCCCGAAATGAGGGGTGATTTACCCGAAGTTCACAGTCGAAATCCCGAAGTTCACATTATAATGCCCGAAGTTCACAATTATAATCCTGATGTTCACAATTGATCAGCTAGTATAGCTGTCAAAAATAGCCGGTGTGCCCCCAATGAGCGCACCGGCTGCATTAACTACAACGTATTTAACGCCACAACCTCACCGGTCACGGCATTCACACCGTATGCGCAGTCCAGCTTGCCGCACATGATGTAAGAGTCTGAGCTGGCATCATAGACATAGACTGGATCCATCTCGAGATACCCGCGTAATTTATCAAAAGCCTCTTCCTGCGACACAGCCGCCTCGTCCGCTTCCGTAAAATGCTTGAACGCTTCAAAGAGCCTGTCCTGATCGATATAGTTCATTGCTGTAAGCGTGTCTCGTTCGATAAGCAGCTTGATTTTGATATCAAGGGCATTTTTGGCATCGTCCTTAACCGGTTTTATCTCTGCCACAATATACCCATTCTGCAGGTAAATACCAGTCAGTTTCCGCTTGCCGCTTTCATCCGGGTAAACAAGCCGCATGAAGCGTATGACCTCTCTTTCGCATGCTCCTGCTTCAGCGTCAGTCAGCGGTATCGTATCTGGGTGCGGTACATTGGCCAGTACCGTCTCCAGCGTAACTTCCGGTGATAAATCCATCTCTTTCCGCTCAAATTCTCCATCCAGCGGCTCGTCCCACCGCAATATCTCATCTTTCGAAACAAATGAATACCGATCCGCTTCAAATGTAAATGGAATCGTCCGCTCAGCATCATTCGCTATAAAAACTTCCTCCATGCCATACATCGGCAGCCATTTCTCCTGCCCCTGGTCAGGCAGTTCCAACAGCTGGCATTGCGATTTTGCGACAGGCTCATATTTGTCCGGTGTCAGTGCAAATGGTTCCCACGCAATTTGCTCCCCATCCGGAAAGGTGCCGTCAATCGAAAACAGCGTCAGTTCCCCGTCGTCATTGAATGCCACTTCAATCGTTCCCGTCGGTGTTACTGGAATGTTATCAACTGCTGCGCCGAAACTCAGCGCCTGCTTTTCTTCGTGTGCAATCAAAAATTGCCTCCCAAACGTCAGCCCGGTCCTATCCTCAATCCACTCGATTACATCTTCCTTTGCTGCGGATGACGGGTAGCGTGTATGGTCAGCACTGTTGAGATCTTGGACGAATACAATCCGCCGCACTTCTTTTGTATGAAAATTCACATCGACAACAGCAGTTCCGGCAGTATTAAAATCCTCGCTTGAACTGTCAGCATCATTCGGCGACCATTCCATATTCATAATATAAATTGTTTCGTTAAAATGGTTTTTTTCACGAAAAAAGTGGTACCGTTTCAACTGGTGACTGTTTAGCCCTAAATTTTCACGAACATTTTCCACCAGTTCCTGAACTTGCTCATTCACTTGTAAAACCTCACTTTTACAGAATTATGTACAGTATAACACCTTCTTTCTATTATAATCGAATGTCAAGCAGCCAAGGTGTAATTTATAAAAAAGTGTATGACACTACTTTATAATGAGAAACGAATATAATAGTGAAGGAGTTTACGCTTTCTAAGAATCCCTTTAGCGATAACACAAGTTTTCTAAGGTATCCCATATAATCCTTGGATGGTAAATAGGCTGAACGCTTTAATGTACAAATAAATTGAACATTACCTATGTTTTAAAACATCGACCTTTTTCCACAAAAACACTTCACTAAACCGCTTACTCCTGATACAATCAATGGCGGAATGACTAACATGACCTACAAATGGGGGGGAGCAACATGGGAGTGGAGCATAACCCGCATTTACTATGGTTTGTATGCGGTTATGGTATTATCATGATCTTAATCGGAATTTATTTCTCCAGGAAGATTGCCAGCAGTGAGGATTTTATTCTAGCAGGAAAAGGGCTGGGGACGATTGTTCTCACAGGAACGCTTCTGGCAACATGGACAGGAAGCGGAAGCATCTCCGGCGGCGAGACATCCATGGCGTATACGTACGGAATTATCCCGGCGTTCATGCTGATTTTTCCTACGCTTCTAGGTATCGTTATTTTATATGTTATCGCGCCGAAAATACGTGAATTCGGCAAGTATACGGTATCCGGCATTCTGGAGGCAAAATATGGGCAGACAGCTCGGCTGATTGCCAGTATCATTATTATCCTGGCGTTCGTCGGCATTGTATCCTATCAGATGACCGGGATTGGCTTTATTTTAAATGTAACGACTGGTATCTCTGTTGAAATCGGTACCATTATTGGTGCTGTATTAATCATATTTTTGGCGACCATTGGCGGGCTGCGTTCGATTGCCCCGACCGATGCATTGAGTGCTTTTCTGGCCATTGCGGGCTTATTCATTACACTGCCGGTGATCTATGGCATTGCAGGCGGCTGGGATGATGTAACAGCCAATGTCCCTGCTGCTAACCTAACGGCAACAGGCACATTGAATACAGTGCAGCTGCTTGGCTTTTTGCTGCCATCTCTATTTTTGCTACTGGGGGATCAGAACATGTATCAGCGGCTGGCTGCATCCAAAGGCGGCAAATCATCCAAGAAGGCACAAATCGGCTGGCTTATCGGGATGACACTTATTTCCCCGGCAATATCACTGATTGCGTTTGCTTCCCGGTCCATTTTTCCGGATATTGATCCCGGGATGGCATTAATGGCAACGACAACCGTGATGCCTACGGTTGTTGGAGGGGTGCTGTTGGCTGCCGCGACCGCGTTCATTGTGACAACCGGTAACTCGTATCTGTTATCAGCGGCAACCAACGTGACCTACGACGTTGTCAAAAAACATATCAATAAAGATGCATCAGACAAACAGCTGCTCAACATAACGAAAATTTTCACCATTGTACTTGGTATCATTGCATTTGTGCTTGTCACGTATTTTCCAACGGTTCTGGAAGTGCAAATGTATGCTTACACTGTCTACGGTGCAGGTTTGACACCAGCGTTGCTCGCGGTCTTTTTCTGGAAACGTGTCAACATGGCAGGAGGTATCTCTTCTATGATTGCAGGTGTCGGTACAACCTTGCTATGGGAAATCCCACTTGCCAAACCATTTGATCTGAACAGTGTCATCATTGCACTGCCGGTCGCCGTCATCGTACTAATTGCAGTCACACTAGCAACATCCAACAAGAAGACAGCATAGATCTTTTCACTAATCAAACACCTAACGAAAAGGTGTCATTCATAATAAAATGGGTGGCACCTTTTGTCATTCTGGTAAAGTTTTGCTGATGGGCGGTACCGTCTATATTTGTGCAAAATAGGATATCCTACACTTTGTGTGCTTTTCAGGTAATGTTGCTGCATAAGGGCCATTCCCGTATAAGCTAATCTTTTTTACATTAACCAAAGAATATTTGTACCGTTTGCTCTTTTTTGGCCGTCTCCAGGCAGTTTTTAAAAAACTTTTGAATTTCATTTCGTTGCCATGTTTCAAAGCGCTTTCCGCCCGGGTACTTGATACGATCCTTGTTATAGTTTTCAAGTGCCTTTTCTATTTGCTGCTGTGAAAACCTTACAATATCTCCTGTCCCGCTTACCCCCGCGTAGTAGTCACTGGACTCTAGCAAACTATACACCAACGAGGAATTAACGTCGTTCATCGTAAAACGCAAATGAGCAATAGCTTCTCCTGCTTTGTTGTGACCAATAATATCATGACTCATCTTGAACAGCTCCTTTTGTAATAAAATTTAAAAGTTCATTTAGTGGGGACATTTCTACAACTTACAAGCCTTGAGACGTTCCTTTACGGATACCGACCGCACAGGAAAGCCTGTTAATGCATCGTGATAAATCTGAGACAAAGCTTCTTCGTGATTTCGAAATGGAATGATATAAGCGTTGTGACAATGCAGGAAAACGTAATTATTGAAGACCATTTACGGGTAATAAAAAGAGGTCATTTACGATTATCCTGGACTAGAAGATGGGCAAAGAGGCAATAAGAAGTATGACTATATACACCATATACAGACCTTACATCTTTGTCAAAATGGTATTTATGTTTATAAAGGGGCTAAAATATCGTTATTATGAAGCGTTACAGCTCATAATAGTATTTTCACTGCACAAAAGCGTATTTTTAGCTTGAAACACATTCCGTATTTTAAATTTAGTTCATGGGTCAACACCAAAATCTATGGTTGAAATGAATGAGTGAATATAGTAGCAAAACTAGCTAGCGGAGGAAAAACATGGAGACTCCTGTGGGAATGCGCAGTGTGAAGACCCCGCAGAAAAAGCGATCTTCTTTTTCGAGGAGGCTGAGGACAAGCCCACGGAAAGCGTAGTGTTTTTCCGAAGCGACTGCTTAGGTCAAAATGACATCAAATTTGTCAACCATAGATTTTGGCGAACAGCCTGATTCATTAAATAAAAATAATCCACCTCGCAGTTTGGTAGATTATCTTACGCTCATTTTTATGCAGTTGGTGCATCGGCTGTCCGGATTCACAAGGGGATTTTCATGCTCACTTTGCCCCTATTCATTCGGGCCTATAACCCGTTTTTTATCAGAACTAGTCTTGCCCTGAGCCCGTTTGGATAACGTATTGCGCCAGCTTGGAGCAAGCAGTTCACATGCAGCAAGTTCAGTAGTGAGTTCCAGATTCTGCTTTTGGTTATACATCACATCGTTGGATTTCGCGACCGTCCATTCGGGAAATGGTCGCTCTTGTAGCTGAAGGTTGTCGCCTGCCTGAATATACCCCTCTTTCAGCACACGAAAATACCAGCCGGTCATTCCTTCTCGCTGGATTTGTATGGCCAGGTCCTTAATCTTCCAGCGTCGCGCCGGTCTCCAGCAAGGCCGCCTTGGCTGGGAAACTTGAACGGTTGCTTCGCCGATTTGAAACGTGTCCCCAATACACAGATCAGTTTCGGTCATATGCTGAACGGCCAGGTTTTCGCCAAACGCTCCAATGGTAAAGTCAGCACGATCAAGCTTTTCTTGCCAGCGCGTATAATGAGCAATCGGATAGACAAAGATAGCTTTTTCCACGCCACCATGATTTTTGCGGTCACCTTGTCCATCGCCTTCCAGGTTCGTTTGGCCTGCCCAGATTTTTCCTTGAATGGTTTGCTTCACAATGCCTGTTGTCCATTCGCGATCCATAGGGTTCTTGGCATCTTTGTCCCCATATGTTTTCGGTTTGCCAATCATAACTTGCTTAATAACGGCCTCACTCATACCTATCTTCCCCCTGTCGCTAAAAAAGTCCCCTTGTTTGTAAGAGGTTCTATATAAATATTTCGCTCAAGTCCAATTCCAACCCAGTTAAAACATGTACGGAGGTGTAATCATCTTTTGTAAAGACCCCTTGGAATTGATACTGTCCACCGGTTATAATGTGTATTTCCACCGACTCATTCACCGGATCAACAAGCCAATATTCCTTTACTCCCATTTTTTCGTCCAGCTTATATTTCGTCCAGCGATCCTGCTTAACAGATGAAGGGGATAACCTCAGCAATCATGTCCGGTGCTCCAATGCAGCCGCTGTCATCCAGTTTTGCTTCGTCACACACTACCGACAAATCAGGCTGGACTACATTATCAATATCTTCAACCCATTTGTTTTCTTCCGCTAAGCGCGAAAGGAGCAAAAAATACTTCACATTCTTTTTTACGCAAAAAAATTAGAGAAGGCGGTCGATAATTCCCTAAGAATCTGCTGGTGTCTGCGTGAGGGAGCAGGCGACATATTCACGGCTTCTCCGTCTATAATCTCCAGTCTCTCTCCTTCATCCCATGTCAGGTAATCAGCATATGAATAGCTTCTTTTTTCATACATATACTTCTGATGTTATGGGAAAACCGGAACGTTCATGGTTGTTTCTGGAGGTTTTGTTTCAACGATGATTTCCCCGTTTCTGATCGAATAAAGAACTGGTGACTGACAGCGAACAGCTTCATACTCAGAGTCTGTATTAATGACGATCAAGTTCGCCTTGTTCCCTTCTTTTACACCATAGTTACTCTCCATTCCCAAGGTTTTTGCTCCATTCGTTGTGATGAGTTCAAGGGCAGTCGTAATATCGTTGTAACTCGTCATATGACAAGCATGCAAACCGATTTCAACAACATGCATTAAATTGCCGTCGCCCAGTGGGTACCAGGGGTCCATGATTGAATCGAGGCCGAAGCAAACATTCATGCCTTCATCCAACAGTTCCTTCACACGCGTTAGACCGCGCCGTTTCGGATAGTGATCGAATCTTCCCTGCAAATGCAAGTTTGCTTTCGGCAAGGCGACGAAATGAATACCGGCTTTCTTCAACGTCTGGAAAAGCTTGTATGTATAAGCATCATTATAGGAAGCCATCGCGGTTGTATGACTTGCCGTTACCCGGTCACCTATTCCGGATTTAAGGGATTCGGCTGCAAGTACTTCCAGATACCGCGATTGTTCGTCATCAATTTCATCGCAATGGATGTCAACCAGCTTTTCATATTTGTTTGCCAGTTCAATTGCTTTTATGACTGACCGGACCCCATCTTCACGGGTTAATTCATAATGAGGAATCCCGCCGACTGCATCAGCGCCCATTTTCAGCGCTTTTTCCAACAGTTCCTCCCCTTTTGGATGTGTATACAGGCCTTGTTGTGGCAAGGCAACGAGCTGCAAATCCATCCAGGGTTTCATTTCTTCTTTGACTTCAAGTAAAGCTTCCAATCCTTTCAGTGTCGGATCACCTACATCGACATGTGTTCTTACATGCTGGATCCCATGTTTCATCTGCAGTTTCATTGCGATCAAGGCACGCTTTTTAATATCCTCTTTTGTTTCATGGACGACTTGTTTCCGTTCTGACCAAATCTCAATTCCCTCAAATACACTTCCCGATTGGTTCCACCTGGGTGTCCCTGCTGTAAGTGCATAGTCCAGATGAATATGCGGCTCGACATAAGGCGGTAGAACAATTTTTCCGGCCAAATCAATGACATTCGCATCAGCCGGTTCTCCCGTATTTGCTGCCGGATTGATGGTTTTGATCTGATCACCTTGAATGTCAATATCCCATCTGCCTTCTTGGCCATAGAGCTTAGCATTTTTTAAAAGCATTGGTGAACATCTCCTTGATTCTTGTTTTATTTAGTGGAATATCCATTTTAATGGTAAACAGTATAAGATTAGCCTATCTCCCTATAGTATATTCTAACGTCAGTTGGGTTGCAATCTAGGCCCGGGTTATGAATGAAGATTGTCCAGGAATTATGGCATCGAGGGCCTACTTATGATAAAGCGCATAATGATGGATTCTTAAATTAACTTTAATCCTTATTAAAATAGCTTGGAGTCACCTGCTGCTTAATACTTTAGTGAAAAGCAGGTCAGCTTTATGCAGTTTATGCATTACCTGCAGCATTGGTACAGAAGGGGGTTAACCATTACCTGATGTGGTATAATGGCCTTAACTAATCCATTCAAGAGGAGGGAATAAATTTGAGCACAGATTTAGATGAAGGGAATTCTATGTCCCATGAAATGGTCAGGGAGAAAGTGGACAAATGGCTAAATTAAGATGGGCGCTTTCAGCAGTAAAAGATCTGGAAGCTATATGTGAATTCATTGCGGAAGACTCAGAACTATATGCTAGGATTTTTGCAAAAAAGGTTATAAGTACCATTGAAACGACAGCTCTTTTCATAATTAAAAAAGCCGCCCACTTCCATGGACAGCTTTCTCTACTACTCTACCTATTAAAATAATCCATAACTCCTTCAACAATTCCATCCGCAACATTGGCCTGATGTTCTTCCGTCTGAATGATGGACAGATCATAGGCATTCGTCACGAATCCAAGCTCCACCAATACCGATAAATCACGATTCTCCCGCAATACATGATATTCATTTTGCCTAATACCGCGGCTGTTCAGATCCGTATGTTCCTTAAGGGCGGATTGAATGTTCTGGGCTAGCTTCTCTTCGGCTCCGTTTGCATAGTAATAGGTGCCAAAACCATTTACTCCGTCAAGCGGAAATGCATTATAGTGCAGACTGATGAAAGCATCTGCTTCGTTTGCATTGCTGATGCGAACGCGTTCCTCCAGTGGTACAAACGTATCGTCCGGCCTTGTCAGTGTAACGTCGGCTCCAGCTTTGCTTAGAGCCTTAGCGGCACTGACAGCAGCATTCATCGTGAGATTTTTCTCACGCACACTGGTATCGGCAATGGCACCCGGATCTTTGCCGCCGTGACCAGGGTCAAGCACAATTGTATAGCCTTCCAGTTTGCCGGATGATTCGCGTGCAGCCTTGGTGACTTTTACGGAATCTTCCTTACTGCTGGCCACCTCAGCGGATGTTTTCGTGTTTTCATCCGGAATCAGATAGTGTGATGCAACCCATGCTTCTTGCCCGCCATAATAGGTTTGTGCCCATCCAAAGCTTTCCTGAAAGACAACAACCTGATCACCAGCTTCAAGCCGGCCAATAATGGGGGCACTTTGAGCCGGGCCTGACCGAACATTTAGCGTATCCACCCCGATTTCCCGAGTTTGTCCTTCTCCGGCGTGGACAGACGGGCTGAATATTGCCATCACAAGCACCACGCCGACTGTTGCAAACAGTAAACGTATCTTCCCCACATGAACCTCTCCTTTTCTGTTTTCTTGTACTAATGCATGTTCTCCATAACAGGTTCAGTTTAAACAAGGCAGCTGAAAAATCATTCGAAAGTTTCAGAAAGGATGGCCGCATGACAGAATCTGGTATTGGCCAAGGCATCGGCTGCATATACTGAAGCAGAAGCGATTTTTGTCTTTCGTCTCATGTTTGGGCTGATAATGGAACGTAGGCCCGTCATTGTTAAAGATAGGATTATTCCGGTATATCCGGGAATAGGGGGGGGATGGTGATGCGTGATTTGTTGCGTAACCTGTTTCCGAGATGGGTCATTGCTTTCTCAACGCAGGACATCGGTGACTTCTATAAAGTAAAGATTAGACTAAACCAGCACCAGGTTGATTACAAGACAGATTCCGTAACATTCAAGGGGGGGTTCAGTGGGCGGAGTAGATATGCAACGACCTACCATATTAAAGTGAAGGAGGAGGATTTGCGGCTCACGAGTGATATTATTCATCGCTGAACATATGGAAGGCACCGGACACCTCAGCATAGTGAAGGTGTCCGATAGCTATTTGTCTTTGGCGATCTTTTTCCGGTCTGGGGCAAGCGGCGGCTGTTCAAACCATCTATTTTTTGTCATAATATTGAACCATTCTTTTGTCACCATGAGGTTTTTTAGAATGATTTTTTCGTATTCCGCGACAATATCTGTGCGCATGGCAGTTGCCAATCCCGCACCATGATAACCTTGTGACGCTTGAAGCAAGAACCCGATATGGTATAACATTAATTTATCCGAAAAAGGCGGATCCTGTGACGTTGTGACCTCTGTTTCCCACGACATTGGTACAGGCAAGTTATCGTTATGCAGGATTTTGCCGAGCGATTGAATTTGCTGATCGGCAGAGTCTTGTGCTGACTTTAGGAACTTTCTTACTTCCTTCGATTGTGCTGCTTGGCTAAAGCCAATGGACAGGGTCTTGGCCATGACTTTTTTCTTAATGTTCATGGACAGGTTTGCGATTTCTGTTGCGGCTAATGGGCGTTTGCTTCCAAAGAATCTATTGAGAA
This sequence comes from Lentibacillus juripiscarius, assembly GCF_042685205.1. Taxonomy (NCBI): domain Bacteria; kingdom Bacillati; phylum Bacillota; class Bacilli; order Caryophanales; family Bacillaceae; genus Lentibacillus; species Lentibacillus juripiscarius. The sequence continues at coordinate 78,008 of NZ_JBHUNA010000042.1, read as the reverse complement.
ATTGTTGTCCGGATACAAACTCAGGGTTACTTCTTGGGTAAAAGTACGGGTCACGCTGAAAATGGCCCTTCTCCAGTAATAAATCAATCGTCTGATGGAAAAGCTTCATCCCGTCATCACCACTGGAATCATAAAACCTGCGAAGGTCCTCTCTGACAGAGGAGCTTAGCGAAGCCGTATGTCCTAGTAGGCCGTGCATCGTCATAATGTGCAAATAGTGCAGACAAAATATGTCCGAAAACAGTCTTTTTGCCCCTGTCTTGAGATCGGATTCGTTAAACCCGATTGGAACTGGAAATCCTTCGTTTTTAATGAACGTTTTAATCTGTTTCTTTTGTTCTGCAAATACTTGGATCGCATCTTCAAACAATGCCTTAATCTTTTCATCTTCTATGATGGAAACCATATACCGGTTGACCATATCAACCGCTGTCCCATTAACATATTCACCCCATAACGTACCTATCTCAGAGGAAGTCAGCTTCAAATCATCTTTGTCCATGCCATCACCTCATGTAAAGGTTTCCCAAATGAGGTATGAATATGAATATGTTAAATCACCGATGATTAGGCGGGAATAGCTGATAAAATGACCGGAATCGCTGATAAAAGTTTGAAATTCGCTGATAAACTGGCGGAAACTGCTGATAAACCAGCATGACAGAAAGGAGGGATTCATCATGGGACGAAGAAAATTTATTACTTCACTGGCTGGGCTTATTTTGCTCATTGTTGTGACAACTTTTGTTCTTAAATTTAATGACGTGGAATCGGCAAATAAAGAAGTAATTCGTTACGATCACACCCTTTCCGGTGAAAGCGAGCATTGGACTGCGGAGCTGCAAGTGAAAGGGGAACGTGTTTTTTACGAAGAAGATGATGTGATGAAAGGGGAAACAGAAGGTGGATCTGATTTCATTCTGACATATAAAGGTTCGCTTGATGAATTGGCTTCCGTAAGGGAACTGAGTTACGAATACGGCAGCACCCGCCTTGAGCTCAAGGTCGAGCAGCCATTTAGGAAAAAGGCATTCACCGACAGCACGAATAAATTGCCGGAGAAGGATGCCACCATGGAAGTGAAGGTACAATGGGGCGACAAAACGGAGACGTTTACATTGACGGCAGACAACCAATAATCCAACTGGGAAAACGGGTTTGGCGGGTTCTCCTTTGAGGTGCAGACAGGAAAAAGTAACGTAACGCAAAACACATAAAGATTCGTATAAAAAAGCAGAGCTTTTCGCAATTGATTTCACCTCTGCTTTTTTTAGTGAACAAAGGACCTCTTGGAATGTTCAACAAGTGATTGTATAGAAGTATAATTAAATGAATTTTACGTTCGTTATTTAACTAATAGGCAGGATCGATGAATAATTTATGGTAAAATAAAGAGTAGAGAGTTGTTTAGCTTTTGTTCAACAAACGGGCCATTTTGTTGAATAATCCTTCTTAACATATTGAATTCCATTCTAAAAATAGATAACTTGAATGACAAATTCATGTTACTAAATGTTACTAAATTACCGGAATGAACGAAAAATGATTGACTAATTAAAAGCAGTATGATACTTTAAATAGAAAGGTCGTTATATCTATTGTGGGAGGCTTGTATGAATACATCGGAAAAAAGAGAAGATGTCTTAAATGCAGCAGAAAGATTATTTTATAAACACGGATTTCGAGGTGTTGGTCTAAAACAAATTATTAGTGAAGCAAATGTTGCAAACATGACGCTCTATAATCATTTTTCATCTAAAGACCATCTAGTTGAAGAAGTCTTAAAACAAAGAGAAGAAAGATATTGGTCATATCTGAATCATTTTGTACAAGGAGAAAACGATACACCTTTTCTTATGGCAGTCGAAGCACATGGAAAATGGCTAGAGGAAGAGTCCTATATGGGAGACATGTTTTTGCGGGCTATTGAAGATTATGGAGGGACTGATAATGATATTGAAGATATTGCTCGCTCGCACAAGTCAAGGCTGTTACAGTATTTTCAGGTTTTGGCTAAACGGATTGATGAGGAAAACCACCATGACCTAGCGTACTATTTCACTCTGTTGCTTGAAGGAGCCACTTCAATGACAACATTAATTGGTCCTAATAAAGCTACAAAATACGCCAAAGATATGGCAGAAAAAATTGTTTATTCCATATAATAATTTTTTTAAACATAAAGTATAAAGGTCGTTATATCTAATTGGTTGTAGGAGTGGTTGCATGAAAATGTCAAAATTGGTATTTCCGGGGATTACGATGATTGCCGTTACTTATGGACTAGCAAGATTTAGCTATGGTTTGTTACTTCCAAATATCAGTCATGATCTAGCCATGTCCCCATCGACTTCCGGAACTATTTCTTCTCTTTTCTATCTATCCTATTGCTTTGCCATTATTCTCGCCACTGTTTTAACGATCAATAAGGGACCTCGTGTCATGATCCTTATCGCCGGGGCACTCGCGATTGTGGGATTAATCATCATGGGAGTATCACCCAATGTATGGCTCTTAGGGTTCGGCGTCCTACTGGCTGGCGCAAGTACGGGATTTGCTTCACCACCATATGGTACGGCGATTACACTTTGGATTGAAAATAGAAAACAAGGAATTGCCAATACTTGGATTAATTCTGGAACAAGCATTGGTCTTGTTCTATCAGGAATAGGTGCAATCTTTCTTGCATCAGAATGGCGAGTCATCTATCTGGTTTATGCTTTTATTGGTGTGATTGCATTTATGTGGAATGCAAAAGTGCTCCCACGTACCGATTCTGAACCGTACGTAACTTTTCAAAAGGGGAAATTCTCCGTCAAAGGTGTGAAAGGATCCGCACCATTGATCATTAGCTCCACCACGCTCGGAATTTCCACAGCGGCATTTTGGACCTTTGCTATTGGCTTTATTGAATCAACGGGAGCTTATAGTGGTTGGCAGCTTTCCCTATTTTGGGTTATCCTCGGCGTATTTGGCTTATTGGGAGGTTTCTCCGGATCACTTATTGAACGGTTCGGACTTCCATTTGCCTACAAGTGGGGATGTCTCATCATTAGCGTAGCTAGTTTCTTGCTTGCTTGGCATCCTGAGCAATGGTCTGTGTCTTATTTTTCGGCTGCTTTATTCGGGATATCCTATATTTTTATAACGGGTTTATTGATGGTTTGGGGGATCAAGGTATTTATTACTAATGCTTCGTTGGGGATTGGAACACCCTTTTTACTTTTGGCTGTCGGGCAAGTATTCGGTTCCTTATTTGCCGGTATCATTATTGATATTGCGGGGTTTGTCCCAACATTTGTCGTCTATGGTTCCATGGGCATGATCTCCATAATGCTTGGCCCGAGAGAGACAAAAAATACATCCGCCGATAAAATAAATCACGAATATCTTCCGTCCCAATAATTGCTAGATAAATCGAATACATCGGGGTTAACTGTATTACTTTACCGCAATACGATCGGGCGCTTTTCTTTAACAAGAAAAGCACCAGCGTCGCAGATAATGGCTGTTATCTGGAAGGATTGAATCTGGGGTAATGCTAAAAAATACTGAATGAAATACTATTTCGAATAATGGGGCAGGTAGTAGCTATGTTCAATAACTTTAAATATAATTAAAAGCAGAAAGAAAAATTATCTTTTCTTTCTGCTTTTACCGTTAAAAAGAGTATGATTCTCCGTCGTCCGGAACCAAGACGTTTGAGGAGATTCCTTTTTCATTGATGAAGTTTTTTAATTCTTCTCTTGATAATGTCCAATGATTGACTGCTTCCATATGACTGGCAATAATCTTTGCGTCAGTTGCAACCTTATGCACTTCATAAACATCATCTTTGCCCATAACGAGAGAACCACCCTTCAAGAATTGATTATCTCCAGCATTTACGACAATAACTTCTGGTTTGTGTGTTTCGATTTCCTGCTTAACATAGTCATTCCAAACTGTATCGCCTGCAACGTATAGGGTTTTTTCGTCTGAATGGTTAAAGACAATGCCACATACCACACCAGCAACTTTCAGAATTTCACCTCTGCCGTGTTCACCTTGTGTTTTCGATAAATGAACACCTTCAAAAACGGTGTCCTCCTGCAGAACTTCCACGTTTTGAAAACCGCTGTTCCTAATTTCTGCAGCATCTTCTGCGTTTTGGGCGAACAATTTTATATCCTTTGGAAGTGTTTCTTTTGCAGCATCATCCCAATGGTCTAAATGAAGATGCGTCACAACAACAGCATCCACATTATGAACAATATTATCAATGGACGTTGGTAAATCAACTAACGGATTATTCCGCTCTTGTCTTGGCGAGTCTGGAAAAGGAGGATAAGCACCTTTTTCCCCTAAAAATGGATCTATTAAAAATTTCTTCCCCGCATATTCAACCACCAGTGTCGCATTGCGGATCTGTTGGATATTCATAGTTTTAATCTCCTTTCTTTCAATTACATTTAGTATATATTATCATCAATGGAGACATACATGGATAAAATCAAGTGTCAGTGCCGTATAACTTGATATCTGAAAGGATTTGAATAAGATTGGATAATACAGACATGCGTATCCTGGATGAACTAGCCACTAACAGTCGTATCACCATGAAAGAATTGGGAGAGAAAGTCCATTTAACCGGTCAAGCTGCTTCAGAAAGAGTCGCTAAACTAGAAGACCATGATGTGATAGAGGGGTATACAATAAAGGTTAATCAAGACAAATTAGGGTATTCTGTACATGCTTTTATGACGATTATGATACAGCACACTAATCACCATCCTTATCATTCATTTATAAAGGCACAAGGACAGTACATTGTAAATAACTATAAAATTAGCGGAGAGGGCTGTTATTTGCTTGAATGCAAATTCCCATCAAACGAAATATTAGATAATTTTTTGGAAAAATTAAATGCGTATGCCAATTATAAATTATCGATTGTTATTAATAGATAGCACATTTTACGGTCAGTCCCTCAAAATGGCTTTCTTCTTTTAATTTATATTTAAAAATATTTGGTGCCGAAATTGCCACAAAGTTTACTATTGTAAGTAGGATTTAAAAGTTAGGGGATGCCCTTTTGGGGAGTGAACCATAGTATCTTTTTACGAAATATGTGGAATAGTTTTCCGTTAACGGGCACTTTCGGAGTGAATAACTCGCAAGCGTCAGATCTGGAATGAGGAGGGTATATTATAATGACAAAACAAATGAAGCGTTTTGAAAACAAGGTGGCGCTAATAACAGGAGGGCGTTCGGGGATTGGCCGGGCCATCGCCCACCGGTTGTATAACGAAGGAGCAACTGTGATCACTGCGCAGCGCGGCAATGATGAGGAATTTGACTGGGTCAAGGCAGATTTCTCCGATCCGCATTCACCGGAGCGAATCGTTAAGGAAGTCATAGATCGGACAGGCCAGCTCGATGTAATGATCAACAACGCGGGCATGATGCAGGAAGCCGCGGTTGAAGAAATGAGCGTTGAAGATTGGCAGCGCAATCTTACAGTGAATCTGACAGCCCCCTTCCTGCTGATTCGCGCAGCGTTGCCTTACCTGCGCCAGACGAAAGGCAGCATCGTTAATACCGGGTCGACGGAGGGGCTTGCTGCCAACCCCAGACATGCGGCGTACTGTGCATCGAAGGCCGGGCTACATGGGTTAACCCGTTCGGTGGCAGTAGATCATGGCCATGAAGGCATTCGCTGCAATGCGGTAGCACCCGGCTGGATTGACACGGAGTTAAACATTGATATGATTGAAAACAACTCTGATGTAGAAGCTTTCCGACGCGACATCGCACGGATCCACCCTGTGGGTCGTACAGGTTCACCCGAAGAAGTGGCAGCGCTCGTAGCATTTCTTGCAGCTGATGAGGCTGGGTTTATAACAGGACAGGTATATACTGTGGATGGCGGCAGAATGACCAAGCTGAGTCTTCCTTGAGCAGGGGGCTTCATATCGTTAGTCAGTCTGCCCCATTGCTCTTAAAGTAAAAATAAAATACAGTTGGGCGCACTTCTTGAATAAGGATCTGCGCCATGTATTACAGAATCGGATACGCTAATCGAATAGTGATCCTTTTGAATAGAGCCAGATTGTGGAATAAGACATAAATTTCTTAGGGGGGATCACTAGCGTTGCATAAAAAAGTAAAAGCTAAGTCAAACAATTGATTTTAAGATATTTTTATTGATTGAATTTTCAAACATATTCAACCTTGCTATGAACAAAAAAGGACAACAGGGCTATAAAGGTAGTCCTACATCCATTTTTTTACAGTTATTTAGTTGACAGGATTATAAGTTAAATCGTTCAAATGAGCAATATCACCCGATTCGTATTGTGCTAAGGTTTGTTCAAAGATACGTTGGTGCTGCAGTTTTCGACGACCACTGGATGATCGATCTGGCTCTTTGACTAATTCAGAAGCAAATGTTTCAAGTTGTTTGTGCCAGCAATCACAAATCCAGTCCCGCATTTCCAGTAAAGTACCTTCATATCCCAAGGTATGCTTCATCAATAAGGTTAAGCAGAACACAATCATAGCGATATAAATCTGGTTGAATACGGCGTTTTGGCTCTTACCATAAAGCTTTTTCAAAACCAAATGTTGCTTGCACCATTTGAAAAATAATTCAATTTGCCAACGTGTTTGATAGAGATCACTTATTTCCTGGGCGCTAATTTTAGCGTCATTGCACACAATAGAAATGTTGTTCCCTTCACTATCCAATGTTTCTATCAAGCGCAAAGGATGTTTCATTTTACCGATTTTCACCACGGCGTCCCGGATGATAGGTGAGGAAGATTCAACAGGTAACTCCTCTATCACGTGAACAACCGTATTGGTTTTATTTCTGGTGACAAATCGAATCCCTTCTGCACAGTAGAAATCAAACTTTTCAAAGTTGAAATAGCCTCTATCGAATACGTGAAGCGCATTTTTATCTGGTACGATCAATGCATCCAACTGTGTTTCATCTGCTGGTCTGGCGGGCGTGATAATCATATCGTTTGGGTAGGTTTCACCATCGCAAAAGACAACCGATGTATGCATCTTCACTTCGGATTTTGTATCCCGAAAATCTGCCCATTCATATTGGCTAAGGCACATGGAAAGCGTTGATGAATCAATTAAATGAATCTTACCAAGCGCCTTATCAGCCCTTTTGGGTCCAAGTGTTTGGTGCAACTTTTGAATCAAATGATGCAAGATTACCTGGAATATATCAGATGGTATATCACCAAACTTTCTTGAAAGCTGGGATTTACTGATACTTTTAATACCAACTTGTCTTTGCACCGTTTTTTTACGGCTAACATTTTCACTTACACGCCGTAAATTAGGAAGCTCTTTTAGCTGGGCATAGATGAAAAGCCTAGTAAATGTCAGGACATTCAGCTTTTTAACATATTTATCAATCCCGGCGTGGTCAACCACTTTCTGGATGACTTTCGAATCTAATGGATGTATGTATTCCTTGAATACGGATTTTATGGTATTATTGTCCATGTGTTCTCCTTATAGTTAGGGATTTGGACAGGACTACCATACCCTAATTATAAGGTTTTTTTATGGCTTTTAATAGCGAAAATTAATATCATTCATAATATTGCCATAATATATATTTCTTGACTTTTGCTTGATAATTTTATGCAACGCTAGTGAGGGGGGATAAATTGGGCAGTGATAACGAAACACCTGAAGAAAGAAGAGAGAGACTAAGACAAGAAGAATGGAAAGGCAACCCAACTGGTAACTTAAGAGATTCATTTCATAGATGTTCTAATGGAAGTCTTGTTGATTTAGTTGGAGGACTGGGTTGGAAAGGAACTGGAATACTACTCCTTGTACTCATAGTAGGCTTTATAATATATGGATTTTTTTATCTTTAAGCACTAGTAGTGATTGGTAATGCTATATATGTGTTCTATAAGAGAAGGAAAAACAACGGGATGGAAAATGAAAACCACAATCGCCGATAGTACAATATGTAAACGTGTCGTTTCGCTTATTCTTTAATCAGGCACCTATTTGGAATAAGGCAGGTGTCTTAATTTTTGTACAAATCATTGAACTGGATTACTTTTCTTGAAATAATTAGTACTAAGCAATAGGGCAGGATTGTTAAAAAGGGGGGGAAAGCATTTGAATAAAAATACAAGTTTAATTTTAGGTTCTTTATTCATTTTGGCAAGTGGTTTAATTTACACAATTGAACGTTTGAGTTCTTATGTATATTGGCTTGCACAAATAAATACAGGTTCCTGGCAGACTAATCCAGGTATTTCATTTTTCGGATAATATCTTTACTTTGTTATTCATTATTATTGGTATAGTGTTTATAGTGATTGCCTTTTTAAAAAAACCGTAGTTTCTTCAACTATCGGGCGCTTTTCCCTAATAAGGATTAGTGTCATCCTGGATTAATAAATTTTGTATAAGACTACAAAAAACAGCGCAATTCCACAACTGGGATTGCGCGTTTTTTGATGTCCTCCACGGAAAAACAAAGTAAAGCCTACTTGACGTATAGTAAACTTTACATTATGATAATAACAAAGGTGAATTTGACAAAGGATTGAGCCAATTGAAAAATACTCTGAAAGACCTAAGGAAAGAACACGGTTATTCTCAAGATGGTCTTGCCGAGATATTGGGTGTTTCCCGGCAGACCGTAATATCCATTGAGAAGGGTAAATACAATCCTTCTTTGCCACTTGCATTAATCATTAGCCAAATCTTCAATACAACGGTTGAGAGGGTTTTCTTTTTAGAGGAAGACGATCTAAAAAAATAAATGGGGTGATAGAAATGGGTTATCGGAAGACTTACCTCTTTTTTGGTTGTATTTTTATTATCTTCGGAGGGTTTCATACAACAATATATACCATTGCCGAAGAAACTTTCCCAACGATGGGTTATACGTACATTGCCTTAATCATTATGTGTTTTTGTTTAAGCTACCTTGCCCCACAATTTCAAAGAAATGATGAACGGACGAAATTCATCAGGCATAAAGCAATGTTTTATTCTTTTTTCTCAATAGTCGTTTATTTAATTGTTTTGATTGCTCTTCTTAATTTTAATGTTATTGCATTAACAGCTTTGCAGGCACTCAATCTTTTGCTTGCTTTGTCGTTCATTACGGTCTTTCTTTCAATGGTCATTTTGTCAAAATTTTATTAAAGGAGCAAAAGTCTATGGAATATTTTTTTCCTATCGTATCTGTTATTTCCTTTATTGTTCTGTTTCTTTTGACTCGTAAAGATAAGAATGAAGATGGTTCATTGACCAAAAAAGGATGGAAAAAATTCTGGGTTGCCTGTATAGTTATTTTTCTTGCGATAATTTTATTCTTGACTATTGTGAATTGATTTCATTAATCAGGAATGTTTGCTTATTCCATAAAAGGGCGCTAATCTCTAATAAGAATTAGCGCCAATGTTGCATCATAGAGCCATTAAAATGGAAATCTAAGCATTCATATGTGATAAACTTAGGAAAATATGGGGAAAGGATTGATTTATAGTGGAAAAGGTTACACCGTTTTTAATGTTTCAAGGTGGCAAGGCGGAAGATGCGATGAATTATTACACATCACTCATAGAGGATTCAGAAGTTAAAAGCATTATACGATACGGGGCTGAAGGACCCGGTGAAGAAGGCACAGTTATGCAAGCTATATTCTCGTTAAAGGGGCAGGAGTTTATGTGTATCGACAGTCATGTTGATCATGAGTTTACGTTTACCCCGTCGTTTTCTATCTTTCTTACGTGTGATACTGAAAAGGAAATCGACGACCTTTATAATAAAATGATGGAAAATGGAACAGCACTTATGCCTATAGATAACTATGGGTTTAGCAAAAAGTTCGGGTGGCTGAATGATCAATTCGGCATATCTTGGCAGTTAAACTTACCAGAGTAATCTGGTGTGTAGTATTCAATTAAAGGGCGCTTTTCCCTAATAAGGGGTAGCGTCTATATCGCATATAAGGTCCAGGATATAGAGTAAGGAAAACTAATTTGTTAAATAAAGAGGGGTAGAAGGTAATGACAAACTTCTCAAAAACAAATTGTTCGCACGATACCTATAAGATGGAAGCTGATCATAGCGCTGATCCTCTGTGGTGTTCAAAATGTGGCTGTAACCTTGACATTGATGATTTTCCTCTTTCTGATGAATTGAAATCTGAGTTAATGAATTGGATCGTTGAGTATGGGAAAATTTTAGAACGGACTGATTATGGTGACAAAATAAAGCGTGATACGGCAATATTAGTTAGGTCTCATGATGAAAAAGGATTAAGTTTGTATCAGAAGTTAAAATTCGAACTCGGAGATGGATACGAGGTAAATTATGTACATACTTCACTTTGAACAATAACTGAGGCAAAGGGTAGTTTTGGTTTATCAATGTTTCTTCAATTAAAGGGCGCTTTAATCGAATAATAACATAGCAGAATCGGGCCAGATTGTTGTACAAAAACGAACGTTAGAAGGACTTTTACAAGAAGGGAATTTATAATATTTTGTAAAGATAACCTTTGTATACCAGGAAGGGGTTATTCGGAAAGCTTGGTGACTGCTAATGAATAAAAGACTTATGTTTCTCGATTTGATATGTTATGGGGCTATCCCCTTTTTAATATGGAACTATGGAAGAGAGCCACTTGGCGATTACGCAGCTATACTTTTGTCAACCGTTCCTGGATTTATCTATACAGTTTATCGTTTTATTAAAGAAAAGCAGCTCAACATAGCTGGTCTTTTCGTTATTACATCGTTGTTTATTAGTACAGCTGTTAATTTATTATCTACATCTGCAAATGATATGCTTTGGAATCAAGTGTATCTTGGCTTTGTTTTCGGAATGGTTTTTTTAATCTCAACTATAATAAAAAAACCATTGGCACTTTATTTTGCTGTTGATGTGGCATACTTACAAGGTTATCCTCGTGAAGATAGCCGAAAGTTATATAAATCAAAAGGCTTGTTTATATGGTTTCAATTAATAAATTTATTATTTGTTTTTCGTGGTCTTTTTTTAAATTCATTAAAGGCATTTTTAATCAAATCATACGGAGTGGATGGCTACGATAAAGTTATTATCTATATGAATATAAGTGGTTGGGTGTTTAGCGGTTTAATTTTTTTATCATTCCTTTTTGTTAGCAATAAAATTGCGCAATACCTTGACCAATTAGGAAATAAAAAGAGGGAATCCTCAGTAAATACTGATACTTAATTGCAAAGAAAGCGTAGGACAGCAATAACAGGAGGGGTAGAGTGGAAATTATAGGTGCTACCAATATTGCGCTTATCATTTTTGTCTCCTTGGTTGGTTTCGTTACCTGGGTGGTTGTTCGATCTGTCAAAAGGACTAAAAATGACCATAAGGGTTAAGATGGACGATTATCAATTAAATACTGTCGAAGAAACAGTTGAATATCCGGAGGCATTTTCGGATGTATAATTTATTATAGCCTTTGTTCCATCATCGGGCGCATTTCCGGACCAAGGAGAAGTGCTTCTTTTTAGGGCCATTTAATGGAATAAGCAACGTGTGGGCTACCTTATCCTATAATCAATACTAATGCTCTTTAAGAATAATGAAGGAGAGGTGGTATTTTATGCTAGGTACATCTTTAAGAGTTCTTTACTTTCTAATTGGTATTGCTGTCTTAATTTCTAATTATGATGACTTGTATTTAAGAATTACTAGCATTATTATAATTGTTTTTTCTGGGTTAGATTTATATAAAGCTGCCAAAAATAAAAGTAAACGTAAAGCGGAGAGTTCTTAATATACTTTTCATCAATATCAATCTTCCGGAATACCAGCCAATAGCTGAAAGGAATATTATGTTAACGGGCGCGTTTGTGTAGCGAAAATTAGCGCGATTGTTACATAATAAGGGCCAGATTATTGAGCAACGTAAAAATAACTAGAAGGAATCCAGGTGAATGAAAATGGAGATTTAAAGGGGGGGGAAGTATGGCTCTTAAAGCAGGTTTACTTCTGATTATTTTAATTTCATACTTTGTAGGTATTTGGAGTACTAATTATTCAATGCAAGGGTACATTGTTTTTGGATTTCTTGGTATTACTGCGGTATTAAATGTGTTAAGGCTTGGAGCCAGCAACAAGAAAATAGCGGAGACATTAAAAAAATCGTTTTTATAAGACTTGGCATTAATCAATAATACAAACGGGCGCGAAAATCGAATAGTGCGCCTTTCTGAAACGGGCTATATTGTTGAACAAGGATACAAAGGGGAGTATGTATGTCAAAGTATTTCAAAGGGAAATTTTTGAGATTAAGAATTATTTTTACTGTTATACTCCTAAGCATAATAACACTATCTCTGTACGGATTAATTTCTAACACATTAAATTCATTTTTTATGGGAGTAGCTCTTATTGTATTTTTTATTGCGGAGAGTAATTTGAGAAAAAATGAACCACATTACTAATCAATCGGAGCGCCATTCCGGAATAAGTCTTGGCGGCCGGCCATACATAAGGGCTAGTTTATTTTAGGGAAATTTGTTGAACGAACGACCAAGATTATAGGCTGAAGGAGTAATTTTAGTTGAGTTTTAAAAAAGAAATAAGTCAAATATTATCAAGAAAAATTATATCTGCAACAATTTCTGGTTCTTTATTTGCTATATTATTAGGTTTGTTTATACCAAATCCATTTGGCGGAGATATTAACTCTGTTGGTGAATACTTTCAGGCGTTCGTACTATCAGTTCCTATGTATCTTATATATAGCCTTCCAGTTATCTTACTGTACGGTACAATAACTTCTACAATAAGTGACTATATAGCCCGTTTAACTTCAAATTACACAAGTGAAAATTTAAAAATATACTTCTCAATAGCATTACACATCATTTTTGGTTTAATTTTACTTTGGTACAGTTTATTAGCGTCTTTTTTATATTTTATAACTGATTATATTTTAAGGAAGAGGAATATTCATAAATGGAATAATGCTCTTAAGAGCCTGGGCATCCCCATTTTAGTCTGGATTGTATTTATGGGGAGCGTATATATTATAGAGATGTTCAGGTGAACGCTTATTCAAGAAAAGGGCGCCTTTATGGAATAAGGAGGCCCTTACTTTTTCATGAAGTGAAACTATAATTAAGTTTAATCGTAATTAATGTCAGAGAAGGAGGGATACAGGTTTGAAACGTACTGCGGAAATCACATTGGGAGTTATTGCCCTTGCACTTCAACTACTTGTAATAATTCTTCTAGTGTCATTAATGGTCTTTTTCAGCTCCCAATTTCCTGAAATGATGTCCGAAAAATTCGTACCATGGTATGCATGGTTTGTAGTTGCGGTTCATGCTGCTGGATTCATTTTAGGTGTCATTGCTCTCGTCTTATTAAAGAGTAAACCGAAAACTGCTGGAATTGTATTAATTGCTACAAGTATAGTCATGTTATTACTTACATTAGGAGCAACACTTATACAGTCTGCTTTGTTTATAATTGCAGGAATTATGTGTTTGGCAAGGAAACCAGTCGGCACATTGAAAGGTGTTTCACTCTAAATAAAATCAGGTTAATGATCTTCCATAAAAGGGCGCGTTTGCTTAAGAAAAGTATTCAGTCATCGGGCAAGTTTGTAGCATAGTGGTTTATCGGAATATAGCGCCTAACCGCTGTACCATTGCTAGCCACATACGTGGATACAATGACGCTTGTTGGGGTGTCCCCCAGGCCCTCTTAGTGCGTATTTGACTGCCTCAATGGCAATCTCTTATCCTTTAGGCTAAATTGAAATATGGGGGTACTGGTGCGGTGCTAACGTCTGCTATCTTATTAGTATTCTATTATGTTTTTGTTTTAACTCCTCTTGTAAACGAAAGTAGGTTGCCTTAATGGCAACCTACTAGCCTTTAGGCTTATGTGTTTCCTTCATAATTTGCGCCTTGTTGGGGCAGAAATAGGTGTTGGTTACTTTTGTGATTTTCGGAATCTAATCTTTTACTTTCCTACGAGAAAATAATCTTATAACAATAATTATTAACGCGAATCCACTGATTATTAAATACACATATTTAGGTAGTTCAAAGAAAATTAAAGTTAAAAAGATAAAAAGGAACAAGATGGAAAATGTTGAACTTGATAAAAAATTCATGTTATTCTCCTTTTTGTATTGATTTGGTAGTTTATCTCCTTTATCCTACCATTTGCAGGAAAGATATTAAAAGGAGGAAGTATTATGAAAAAATTCTTTATTGGATTAATGTCAGCACTATTAGTATTTAGTTTTACAGGGCAATCTTTTGCTAATGCAGAAAGTAATTTGGCTAATGAGAAAGCTATTCAGAGCATTAGTGACGAAGGAAATTTCTTTCATAAAGACACAAACTTATTTCTACAAGCGATAGTAGATGTACCAGATGAAATAGTAAAACAAGGAATTGAATCTACTATTACTTGGATAGAAAACGATACTGGTTTAGATTTACATAATGATAATGGCGTTTTGAAAATGACAGTTGATGGAGAAGGAACTAAAACTGTAGGTCAATTTCAGACATTTGGATTTTGGAGTTGTACTTCAGCAGTTTTGGCAGCTGTTGCTGGTGTGGGAATACCATTTACTAAGATTTTTAAGTTGAAGAAAGCTATCGACGCTCTTGGTGGTGTAAGTAAATTTGTAGACGATGTAGTAGATCTTGCTTCAAAATATAAAGATAGGGGATATAGTAAAACAGGTGCCCTGAAAAAAGCTATTAAAGAATTAGATGATGGTTTAGGAAGCGACTTACAAAGTGCATTATTGGATCTTGCAGGAATAACTGCAATTAAAGCAGGTTGCTTTTAATTGCAGTTCTGTAAGTTAAACATGTTGTTTTAAAAGGTTAAGAGCCTGTTTTTTCAAAAACAGGCTCTTAAAATATTTGTTACGGAATAATTCTTTGGGATTTGTTGTATTCTTTTGGATTGGCAATTATTTTATCGCCGCTTTGTTACATCATCCTAAAAATAATATCCAAGACTTTTTATCATTGGAAACAAAGAAATGGGACTTGATGAATATTGCCATCCAATTGAGCCATAGTTGCCATTTTTCTGAGCCATCGATGACAAGAAATTGAGCCAGTTATGACAAAGGTGAGCCTTACTGGAAAACATCACCGTTATAACCACAGCGTTAGCTGCTTGCCCTTGACCGCCGTGCCACTTCTTAGTGATCGCTGGAAGGGGGCGGGGCCCCGCCAGCGGAACTTAGAAGTGATTGTCCGTGGTACGCTGCTGATGCGGATGGAGCCCTAAAGGCTGCTTTTTCTCCATCCGCCATAGAAAACACTACCACGGACACAAACAAGGTCAAGGGTGGTGGAAGCGTTGCTATATCAGTAATCAAACATACTGGCTCTCTTAATGGCAACGGTGGCTCAAAATTATGTCATAGCTGGCTCTAAAATATGGCAAGGGTGGTATTATCTGATGTCTTTATTCACTTGATACAAAATAGCAATATCACCTACTATAATTTTAAGATTATTCCAGAAAAGGGCACGATTGCAGAAGTAGTTCCTTTGCTTAAGCAGCCAGAGTGAGCTTCTAAAATACAGGAAACGTATATTGTGTTATGATAAAGAAAATACAAACTGGCGGTGATTTCATGGGATTTATTGAATCCTCAGAAGAACTTATGAATCGCATAGAAAATATGGATCGTGATAATTCAGTTTTTCATTTTTCTATCCCAGGAAAAGGAAAATTCACCCTCGTACTACAGGAAGAGGATGAGAATTCAATCAAATCCGATGTAGAAAAAAATCCTCAACTTAAACAGATGATCGAGGAAAGCAAAAGTGAATATAAAAAAGGAAAAGGTATGTCAACTTCAGAGTTATTAAATTCACTTTCTGCAAAGGATTTCGAATAGAATAGTGGGTACCCAAAATATAATCTGGCTCCCAATTGTAAGGGAAAAGCTTCTACAGTTTAGGAGTGAACATTTCACATCAGAAGAGACTCTGGTATTCATATTTAAATTGATTTTAGATACTGAGTAATTTTTAAAAAATGAATTTGTTGGAGAAACCTATACGGAAGAATTTGAAAACTATAAAGGTATATCCCGAATCGTTGTTAGGAAATTTCGGGTGTATTATGAAAAAAATCAAGATAACATCATAGTCCTCGGTATATTATTTCCTGGTGAAAAATAAATACTTCTGCAGCAATAAAAGCCCTGATGATATTGTAGATGGGCTTATTTTTTATCGAAACAGGGAAATCCTGTACTAAACAATCGGGCGCAGTTGTTGAATATGCACTGTGCCAGAATCGGACCATTTTGGGGTGTGAATTACGTCAAAGTTAGAGTCTGTTTGTTAAGTAGATGATATAATAAGTCTAGGTGGTGAAGATATGGAAAATAAAGAGTTGATGCAAGTGTTTTCATCTTTATTAGACGAGAAGTTACAACCAATGAATGAACGTCTAGAGAGGCTTGAAGGTGGACAACAAGTACTTACAGAAAGATTAGATAATGTATCTAAACAAGTTGCTAATAATACTGAAAAGCAAACTAGCGTTGACGATATGGCCGTTAATAGTAGCCGTGCATGAAACGGACATTAAATTGTTAAAAAAGTTTATAACAAGCTAGAGAAAAATAGGTTCTATTACTGGGAAAAATTCTGCCTTTTATTTTTCCCGCTCAGCGTTTATCATCATAGTAGAGAAACTCAACTATCAATCTAGTAAGGAAGGCGGATGGCATATGCGAAAAACGCTGGCTGCATTTGTAGCGCTGGCCATTTTGCTGGTGGCATTTCTTGTCATTATTGAATATACAGGCGGGAATAGTGCCAATCAGGAGAAAGCCAAGAAAGAAACAGAACAAGCGGACAGGATGGATTTATCTTTTCAGCCGGATGGGGAAGTGGAGCAGCTGTCCACCTATGATACCCGGCGGATGGACAAACAGGAAAAACTGGAAAAGGAAATGCAAAAGAAATATGAGGCTGGAAGCTATACCCTGAAAGATCCTTTTGTGAAACTGGATCCGTATGGAGTCGCTCCTTTAACAGCCCTTGCGAAATTTGAAACAGAAGAGCCTGTCAAGATTAGCATGACGGTCGAGGGCAAGGACGAGCAGGGCGATATTCAGCGGACGTATGATGACTATAATACCGAACACACCATTCCTGTGCTCGGACTGTATCCGGATTTCGCCAACACGGTAACGATAAAAGCGGAAAATGAAGCAGGCGAAACGACGGAAGGCACGTTTACGGTAGAAACGAAGCCGTTGCCGGATGACTTTCTGACGAATGAAACAGAAACCGCTCATCCTGAAAAAATGGAAGACGGCCTGACTTTCATTGTACCAAGCACCCGCTATGTTTATGCAGTCGATCATAACGCAGATGTGAGATGGTATTCAACACTGTGGAACTCACACATCTTTAAGCGGTTTGAGAATGGCCACTTGATGTATATCACGAAAGAAAAAGGCCAGGAAAAATATAACGAAATTCTGGAAATGAATATGCTTGGAAAAGTTTATAATTCTTACATTCTACAGATGGAGGACCATCCGAGATCGAATGTCGTCCATCATGACGTGATTGAGCTCCCGAATGGCAATTTGCTGGCAACTGTGCATGATCTGGAATCGGATTACGTGCAGGATGAAATGATTGAAATTGACCGGGAGACAGGGGAAACAGTGAGGGATTTCAGTTTCCGCGACATATTCCCAGAAAATTTTTATCAGGAATATGAAGGCGCACAGGCGGACAAAGGAGACTGGTTCCATCAAAATGCCATCTGGTATGTTGAGAAAGATGACTCCATTCTTGTGTCCAGCCGGCACCAGGACTTGATTATGAAAATGTCCTACCCGGACGGCAAAGTGGACTGGATTTTAGCCGACCACGAGAAATGGCCGGATGCTTATGAAGATTATCTTCTGGAGCCAAAGGGAAAGGACTTTAAATTCCCTGCCGGACCACATGCGCCAATGACTATGCCTGACTTCGACAATAACAAAGCGACGAACGACTACTTGCTGTTTGACAACAATATTGTCATCACCCGCGGGAAGGATCCGCTCAGCGAACAGTTCAGCCGTATGGTTCAATACCGGATTAATCCGGAAAAAATGACAGTGGAAGAAGTGTGGGCATTCGGCGAGGACCGCGGGGAAAATCTGTACTCCAACATCGTCGGGGATGCTAACTATCATCCGAACACCGGCAACCGCATGCTCACATCCGGCTATATCGATGCAGGTGGTGACAGCAAAAACAGCCGTGTGATTGAGGTAACGGACGAGCAGCCCGCTGAAGTGGTTTATGAGTTGGTTGTTTCTGGCTTTAAGGAAGAAAGCCACCGCCAGGCTTACCGTGCACTGCGTCTGCCATTGTACCCAAAGTAAGCGTGGAATGTTGAGGTGGATAACCGACCTAGGTGGATCTGCTGATAAACTGATGAATTCCCGGAAAAAACCCCCTTACCACTTTAAAGTGATAAGGGGGTTTTTAAATGATGAGAAAGATAATTTGGGCCGCGCGACAACAGCATCAATTCGAGCGAGGGCGGCTTCAACTCGAGCGAGGGCGGCTTCAACTTGAGCGAGAGCGGCCCCATCGCGCAAGAGCAGCATTAATTACTGCCGATTTCCTCCATTCTGATCCCCTGTACCTGACTTCCGGAAAGAAAATGAGGCACGTTTTACGCCCGGATCCATTTCCAAATCTCGCCTGGGGTAGCATTTTTCCCGTACATGAGGATGCCGGTTTTGAATATCTTCCCGGCCACTTTCATGAAGATCCAAATGCTCACGGCCAGGATTGCCAGTGCGATGATGACTTCCATCCATGGCCATTCTTCCATCATCGTCAGCCGCAGCAGGAGTACACCGGGTGCTGTAAATGGTACATACGAGCCAATCTGTGCGAAAAGTCCGCTTGGGTCGCTGATGACGGGTCCGATAAACACAAACGGTAAAAATGGCAGCATCATAACAAGCCCCTGGAAATTGCCGGCTGATGACATGTCGGCCATCGTTGCGCCGACACCGACAAACAGTGCGGCAAACAGGAAGTATCCGAGAATCGCGATTGCAATTAATAGAATCAGTTCTGGCACGAGCAAGTATTCCAGGATTGGCACATCCTCCAGTTTCCAAATACTGATGGGAACGGCGAATCCAAGAAAAACGACGGCCTGAAACATGCCAAGGACGAAGTAGCCGATAATTTTCCCTTTCATCAACTGGCTGGGTGTCAGCGATGATAAAATGATTTCGGCGATTTTATCCTTTTTCTCATTGGAGGCACTTTGGAAAATGTACATACCCGAGAATATGATCGACATCAGGATAATGCCGGCAAACGCTCCGGGGATCACACGTTTAAGTGGATCATCGCCAAGAAATCCTCCACTTTCAGATCCTTGTTCTGCTTCATCAGAGGCGGCCAATTCGTCCGCAGTCATTTCATCAAATTGGATGTTATTGGAAACGGCAGCAAGCTCCTCGTCGGACAGGCCGAGCTGCTGCATCTGTAATGATTTAATTGGCGCCGCCAGTGCCTGCATCTTATTCATAAAGCCATTCTGGATATCCTCGCTCGTATAAACAGGGATGACTCCATCATCGAGTGCCCGCCGATCAACAAATACATAAGCTGTATTTTCGCTGGATTCTAGCTCGTTCTGCACATCTTCCTCGCGTATTTCTGTTTTCTGCAACTCCCAGTTCCAATCACTTGCTTCGGCTGTTTTTTCCAGACTGGCAAAAACCCCCAGATCATCCTGGACAAAAACTTGTGCAGTTTCACCGCCGTCACTATCATCATCGCCGAAAAGACTTCCTAAAAACATGAATCCGAGAAAAAGAGCTGGTGTTAAAAACAATCCGATTAAAAATGACTTATTCTTCATATTGCGTTTTATTTCCCATTTAGCAACTTTTAGTGAATTACGCACGGACAGCACCTTCTTCCCCGATTAAATTTTTGCCTGTAGCGATATCGATGAAAATCTCATGCAGGGATATGCGGTCAATCGACAACTCCTGAATCGACAGACTGTCCGGCAAATGCTTAAGCCAGTCCACTGGTTCCACATCTTTGGCCAAATAAAGGACGGCCGTGTCGTCATCCCGCTCCACACGTTCCACTTGCGGAAGAACTTCCAGCTGCTGCAGGTCATTATTGCTGCGTATCGTACATTTGAAATTCGCATATTCTTCTTTAACATCATCCATTTGGCCGTAAATAATTTTTTGGCCTTGGTGCATCAGAAATAAGCGGTCACACATTTCCTCTACCAGATTCATTTGGTGCGAGGATAATAGAATAGCAGTCCCGTTTTCCGCGAGATTCCGAATTTCCTGTTTGAACAATTCCTGGCTGACCGGATCCAGTCCAGAAAATGGCTCATCCAAAATCAGCAGCTCAGGTTCGTGGATGATGGATGAGATGAATTGTACTTTTTGCCCCATTCCTTTTGACAATTCCTCAACCGAACTGTTTTCCTGTCCTTCCAGGTCAAACTTTTTTAAATACTGCAGCGCCCGCTCCCTCGCTTTTTTCAGCGGATAGTCCTTCAGTTCTGCTAAATAAAGCAGGATGTCCATCACTTTTACATTTTTGTACAGACCGCGCTCTTCAGGCAAATAGCCAATTTTGTGCCTCGGTATTTCCCGGTGATTCTGAAATGAGATTGATCCCTGATCCGGATACATAATGCCCATAATATTACGGATGGTCGTCGATTTTCCCGCACCATTCGGACCCAGAATTGCCATAATTTCGCCTTTCCGAACATCAAAAGAAATATCCTGGATCACGTCCTTGTCCTTAAATGATTTAGCTAAATTTTCCACTTCTAGTACTGTTTCCATAAGCGTCACCTCGTTAATTTGTTCGGACTAAGTCGTTTCGCGTTAAAAATTGGTCATCGAATTTGATTGGAATGCCAACACCTTCTTCTTCAGCGTGGATATGCAGGTGCGGTTCGGTGGTGTTTCCGGAATTTCCAACGGTTCCGATCGGCTGCCCTTTTTGAATGGTGTCCCCCTCCTGAATCATAATGCTGTTTTCCTGCATATGTGCAATATAAACGATTGCATCTGTATCTTCACAAGCAAGTGCTGCATAATTTCCTTCTGGCTGTTCTGGGTTCATCTCTGGTGGTGTAAGATCCGGCAAACCATCTCTTACTTCCATTGCTTCCCCGGTACAAGGACTGTAGAGTGTGTCTCCATAAATGGCAAATTGATCAAGGTCTTTCGGATAAATTCCACTTGCCCGCGAACCGAACGAGTTTAATTTTGCTATATCCAGTGCATATTGCTGCGGTTCATGGGCGTGATGATAATTCATTTGTGTCGAGCTTCCGCCTTGACCGACATAATAGGTCCCATCCTGTAATGGAAACATCAGGTCAATCGCTTCCTCCTGTGTGGTATAACTGCTGAAAACAGAGACGTTATACAGACCGAACACGAGAATAAGCACGATATGAATTCCTCTTGTAATCTTTTGGCTGCCGTTTAGTGTGGTGCGAAGAGGCAAAGATCTTGTTTTTTTCCATGAAAAGAATACAGCAGGGATTAACAAAATTACCCAAACATACCGCACATAATATCCTAACCAATCCCAAGGTCCGGATAGAAAAATCCACATAATATAGATGACTGTAAACAACAGCTGAATGATCCAATCAAGCTTGTTTTCGGATTTGATCCTCCATAAGGAAAAAATAAAAGCGGCTGGCAAGACCAATTGGAGTCCAATGATTTGCAGGATGCTCAGAAGCATTTTTTACCTCCTTATTGAATGTGAAGAAGTCTTACCAACAGGATTACAATGAATCAATTAGAAAGCGTGTTTCGCAGGGGTGTCAATGGCCAGACTGATTTGCTAATACATATCTTCTGATAGTCTACCATACTTTTACATCGTAGGTGACAAAAATATCGGAACTTTTGGTAAAGAAGGTTACGTATAAGTTTAGTCCGGCTGGTAAGTATCGTATGCCGTTCATTCATACATGATGTCATTGGGTTTGGAAAGATAGTTGGTGGAGGCTTTGAGGCCAGTGGGCTTATCAAAGGTGCAATTGTAAACACTAGAGGTGAACACCCGGCTGTATAGGGGTGATGGGCTGTTTTATTATGACCGCTAACACTAAGAAAGCTGACCTTCAGGCAGGAGGTCAGCTTTGTGGTCGAGATTTTGCCGCGTTTGTCGACGGTTCCGATCAATTTTATTTCGATACATAATCGGACAGAACGCTTTGTACTTTGTAAATGTTCAGCTGTTTATTGAATGTCTTCTGAATTGGTTCCGCGGAGCCGGAGATCCATATTTTCAGTTCTGCTTCTAGGTCGAACGTTCCGGCTGTTTCCACGGAGAAATGTGTAATACTCTTATATGGAATGGAGTGGTATTCGATCTTTTTTCCGGTCACGCCCTGCTTGTCAACGAGAATCAGCCGCTTGTCAGTGAAAACCATCAGATCCCGGATAAGTTTATACGCGTGCTCCACCTTTTCCGTGGAAGAAAGCAGTTCATCCAGCTCTTCAGCGACTTCCTTTGTATCAGCTTCTGACGCATTCCCCATCACGCCATCAAAAATTCCCATCCTATCATCCTCCTGTCAACTATTTTCTTTAGTATACCAAAAAAGATAACTGGTTTCTCCCTTGTTTAAGTTTTCCAGATTTGTGAAGACTGTAGAATGAAATTTTAAAAAAGGAGATGAGGCCAATGAAGAAAGGTATGTTATGCTTCGGTCTTGCGTTTACGGTGGTTTTAGGTGCCTGTGGAGATACTGACGACACGGAAGAAACCAAAAAGCAAGATGATGAAACGAACGTTGAGACGGCCGGCAGTTTAAGTGAAGATACGGAAACAATGGAAGTTGACATGTATAATGCGGACAAGGAGAAAGTCGGTACGGCGACTATCAGACCCGTTCCTGCCGGGGTGAACATCACGCTGGACGCGGCCAATTTACCGCCGGGAACACATGGTTTTCACATTCACGAAAATGCTGTCTGTGAAGCGCCTGATTTCAAATCAGCGGGTGGGCACTTTAACCCGACTGACGCAAAACACGGCTTTGATCACCCTGAAGGACCGCATGCCGGTGATTTGCCAAACATAGAGGTTAATCAGGACGGAAAAGTAATGGCTGACGTTACCGCGGATATGGCCGCACTGGAAAAAGGCGAGAAAAACTCGCTATTGAAAGAAGGCGGTACTGCTCTGATGATTCACTCAGGAGCAGATGATTATGAATCACAATCATCCGGTGATGCCGGTGAACGGATTGCATGTGGTGTAATTGGTGAGTAATGAAAAACCCGGGAGATCCCCGGGTTTTTTATAAGTAATAATCCCTTTAGCCATTTCCGTCTGTTACACTAAGGGATACAGTAACCAAGGTTAGCGGGTGTTTTTTTGGAATCTATTCTTTTATTTTTCATCATTATATTGGTTGCCTCGATATTGCAGACTAGTACCGGCTTTGGCTTCTCCATCGTTGCAACGCCATTTTTGCTTTTGCTTTTTGAACCGCGTGAGGCAGTCCAAATCAACTTAATCCTGTCGCTGGTTATTTCCACCGTGCTCATCAGGAAAATCAGAAAAGATATCGATAAAGACATTGTAAAGCGGTTTGTCAAGGGCAGTCTGGCTGGGCTGCCGGTCGGTATTTTCATTTTTTTAATGATGGATATGACACTGCTAAAAACGACCGTCAGTATACTGATTCTACTTCTGACGATCCTTTTAATTCTGAATTTCCGTTTGCGCCACACCTCCAAGCGCGATTGGACGGTGGGTGGACTATCGGGTGCGTTCACAACGAGTATTGGCATGCCCGGCCCACCGATATTGCTGTACTTTTCCGGCACCGATACAGCCAAGGAAAAACTGCGCGGCACAACACTTGCGTTCTATCTATGGATTTATGCCGTGAGCCTGCTTGTACAAATTCTGTTTGCCGGGACCGCGAAAGAAATATGGATGTCGAGTGCACTGGCCTTACCAATCGTGCTCATCGGGCTGCTATTGGGACAGCTCCTATTTCGTTGGATCAATCAAGCATTGTTTCGCAAACTGACGTATGGTTTGCTGATTTTTACGGGTGTGTATTTGTTTTTGCAGCAGATATAACGCGTGGAGGAAAGCGGAAATGCTACCGTTTGGCCTTTTTTGCTAAAGTTCGACACGAAAACGCTAAACATGTACATAAAAACGCTAAAGTTCACAATGAAAATGCTAATGTTCACAACAAAAATGCTAAAGTTCACAATATATCAGCCTGATTCTTGAAGAGAGTCATTCCGGCAACCGACCCCGCCAAAAAAACTTTCCTTAAATAACACTTTCTATTATCAACACTCGATTGTAGGGGTGAAGGGAGGTGCTCAGCATGGCCGTCGCAGAGAAAATCCAGTCGCGTTTGACGCTTGTTTTGAATGACGGGGAAGATATGGAGACTGGTAATACGATTTATAAATCAAAGAGTTTCAACAACGTGAAACCTGAGGCAACGGCAGATCAGCTGTTAGCCATCGCACTTGCAGTTGCCCCGCTGCAGGAGCGACCGCTCTACAACATTGAACGTACCGACGATTCAATCATCAGCCAGGGATAATGTCCCGGCCTAAAATTCGAGAGGAGGACGACGAATGAAAAAATTGGAGTTGAAATTCTTGAATCAGGATGGAAAAACAGTGACCTACTCACTGGAAAAGCCAGTCGAGCCAGTGGACACAGCAACCATCACCAGTACGATGGATGAAATTATTGCCCAGGATGCATTTACATCATCCGGTGGTAACCTGGTTTCAAAAAAGAGCGCCCGTATCGTGGAACGAAATGTTACGGAAATCGACCTGCCGTCCTAAACGATTAGAAAACTTGGCTTGTCACAAGCCTCTAGTTGCACTTATGCAGTAAGAAAATATTTATACTTTCTTAACTGCCAAGCCACCAGACCAGCGGAACCATCGCCCTGGTCTTTTTCTAAAAAGCTTTTTCGTAAACTTTGTTGTTTTTCCAACGCAGTTGATCTTAAATGCGACACAGCAAAAAATTGTTATGAGACCGCTCCGGCAATATACTTCGCTTTCCATGGGCACGGCCTCAGCCTCCTCGGAAAGCAAAGACCGCTTTCCTGCGGGGTCTTTGGACACGTGCTGTTCCCATAGGAGTCTGCGTATATTGCCTACGCTGGCAATGAAGTTCTGCATATTGAATGTTGAAACCAATGAAATTAGTGCTAAAGAGTTTTCTCTTACTAGGAAAGAACATGACACTGAGCTGCGGAAAAATGCGAGACTCCGGCGGGAAAGGAACAGTCTGAAGACCCCACAGCGAACGATAGTGAGTGAGGAGGCTGAAGCGTTCCCCGCGGAAAGGGAGTATTTTTCCGCAGCGACGTACTAACACTCAGTCCCGACAAAATTGGAGAGAGACATTCAAAAAAATCCGTCGCAATGGGCGGCTATCAATAAACAAGCCCGCTCCGGCTTTGTCGGGACGGGCTAACATTTTAAACAGTCAGGAGGAATGTCCAGTGGAAACGTGGGTATCGTTTGTGACCGAGGTTGGCTTTCCGATTGTGGTGACATTTTATTTACTGCACCGAATCGAAGGCAAACTGAATGATCTGATAGAATCCATACACGCACTGCCGGCAAAAATGAAATAATTGCCTCGACCATTGATAGCTTCGGTGTTATGCCGGAGTTTTCTTTATGACAACTGTTTTTCGCTGAAGTTCACACTATTTCCGCTAAAGGTACCAAAAAATCTGCTAAAGTTCACATATGAGATATGAATGCTGAAACTGGCATCATTTAAGCGTAAATCGATCCACTTCCCGCACAATTTCACCGCACCTCATCCACCGTCACCACCCTGGCACCAATCCATAAAAGTATAGAAATCGTCATTCTGTCCCAACCTAGTAAGAGAATTCAGTTTAAAAGTCCGGTGTATCATAGTACAATGGTAGATAAAGAGTATGCAGAAGGTAGGGTACATTCGTTTTGAAGGCGATAAATGATAACATACTGCGAGAATTGTTTTCCCCCGTTGTGTATCAGCGCGGTTTGGAATATTATAATAATGGTTTGGTCACGGATCTTGCTTATGACAGGAATTTTGATGTTTGGTCGGCGAATGTCCGTGGTTCGGAAAGTTACTTTGTTGAAATTAGTATAGCCAGCCTTTCCAAAGGATATTTGAATGCCTATTGTGAATGCCCAGCTTTTGCAGCTTTTGGCAATTGCAAACACGTTGCGGCGGTCATGATGGAGATTAGTGACAGCAATGTCGGCAGTTCACTGAGAAAATCCCGGCAATATTACACGGCCAATTGGCTGATGAATGCCATGTCCTCCCTGCATGATTACGAACCGGCACCTGAGATTGCACAGCGGATGACACCGGTTCATGTGGAATACTATCTAAAATGGAATATGGAAGATCATTTGCTGCTGGAACTAAAGGTCGGGGAGAAGCGCTGCCTCGTTGTAAAGAAGCTGTATGCCTTTCTGGAAGATGTTTTGACTGGCAACGAACATTACTTCACCAAAACATTCACCTATAATCCGGATGTGCATTATGTCCAGCAGCAGGATTTGGAAATCTTTCGCGAGCTGTATGCTATTTTGCGCAATGAACAGGTTTATATCGACAGGTCCATCTATCATTTTGCCGATGCACCGGATCGTTCGGCGGTTATTCCACCACTTGCGGCAAAACAGCTGCTTTCTATGCTGCAGGAGCGGGACATAACGGTGAAGGCGGATGAACGTGATTATAAGGACATGGCCGTTGTGGAAGGTGAGCTGCCGTTCCGTTTTGATCTGGATAAGGATGACACAGGGGAAATAGCATTACACCTGAATGGCATGAATGCGGTTAAGTACTTCGAAAACTATGGCCTTCTGTTTGCAGAGGGGACATTCTATGTGCTTGAAGAAAATCAACTGCCCATTATGAAGCAGATAACAATGGCAGCTGCTTATGGGGAGTCCCTGCCGGTCGAGAAGGAACAGGCCGATGCATTTATTTCCCAGGTAATGCCGTCACTGCAAAAAGTCGGCGACGTGCAGATTGCTGACAACGTTGCATCGGAAATTGTCCAGATCCCATTGCAGGCAAAACTGTATTTGGAGCTGGACGACAGCTGGATTATCGGGAATCTGGAATACCATTACGGAGAGCATCAGATTGATCCGTTTAATGGCCGGGAAGAAACGGACGGCATCATCATCCGGGATGTGGAAAAAGAACAGCAGATCATGAACCTGATTGAATATGCCAATTTCCATTATAATGGCAGACAATTATATATCGAGACAGATGAGGAAACGCTGTATGAATTTTTGTACCAGGTTTTGCCTGTTTTGGATAAATACCTGGATTTGTACATGACATCCGATATTCGCAGTCTGATTGTCGATAACCAGCCATCCCCAAGCACTAGTGTCCAGATGGAATCCTCGTCCAATCTGCTGGAAATTGGGTTCAATGTGCAAGGAATCAATGACGATGAAGTCGACCGGATTCTGGGTGCCGTTATGGAGAAAAAACGCTATTACCGCCTGCAGGATGGCTCGTTCCTGTCGCTGGAAGGGGAGGGATTCTCCTCCATTAAGCAGCTGTTTGATGATTTGGATTTGGAAAAAGATGATATCCAAAATGGTCAGGTTC
This sequence comes from Lentibacillus juripiscarius, assembly GCF_042685205.1. Lineage (NCBI taxonomy): Bacteria > Bacillati > Bacillota > Bacilli > Caryophanales > Bacillaceae > Lentibacillus > Lentibacillus juripiscarius. The sequence continues at coordinate 50,268 of NZ_JBHUNA010000042.1, read as the reverse complement.
ATATGCCTGTTTACCGCGGGACACAGGTGGATGAGCTGATTGGGACCGAGAAGCATTATGGGCCTGCTTTCCAGAAGCTGCTGCATCAGCTGAAAGCACCGGAAGAACAGGTGTATCCACTGCCGGAGAATTTGAACGCCGAACTTCGCAACTACCAGCAGACAGGCTACCAATGGTTTAAATCACTCAGTGCATACCACCTTGGCGGTATTTTGGCGGATGACATGGGGCTCGGCAAGACAATACAGGGCATCGCCTATATTCTGTCGGAACCAGGGGACGCTCCCCATCTGATTGTGGCACCATCATCCGTTTTATATAACTGGAAAAATGAATGTGAAAAGTTTGCCCCTGATTTGCAGGTGGCTGTCCTGGCTGGTACCCCAGCGGAGCGAGAGCAGATGATTGAGGAATACAGCACGGCGGATGTCTGGATTACGTCCTACGCAACTGTACGGCAGGATGTGGAGCGATACCAGGACAAAACGTTCCAGACGCTGATTCTGGATGAAGCGCAATACATTAAAAATCATGCGACCAAAACATCCCGGGCCATCCGTCAGCTGAAGGCAGGACGACGGTTTGCGCTGAGCGGAACCCCGATTGAAAATTCAATTGATGAGCTGTGGGCTATTTTTCAAGTCATCCTGCCTGGCCTTATGCCGAACCAGCGTAAATTTAAGCAACTGTCCCACGATAAAATTGCGGCGATGACACGTCCGTTTATTTTACGGCGTGTGAAGGAAGATGTTCTCAAGGAACTGCCGGAAAAAATTGAATCCGTCCACGTTTCCGAGCTGACCCGGGATCAAAAAGAACTATATGTCGGCTACTGGCGCCAGCTGCAGCAGGATGCAGCCCAGTCGATGGAAGAGAGCGGATTTAATAAAAGCCGGATGAAGATTCTGGCCGGCTTGACCCGTCTGAGGCAGATTTGCTGTCATCCATCCGTGTTTATGGAAAACTATGAAGGGGAATCCGGCAAACTGAATCAGCTGATGGAGACAGTTCGAAACGCTGCCGCCAATGGCAAGCGCATGCTCATATTCTCGCAGTTTACCAGCATGCATGAAATCATTATGGAAAAACTGCAGGAAGAAGGCATCGACTTTTTCTATCTGCATGGGCAGACCAAGTCGGAAGAACGCGTGCAGATGAGTGAGCGCTTCAACAATGGCGAAAAAAGTGTATTTCTCGTGTCACTGAAAGCGGGCGGAACCGGACTGAACCTGACAGGTGCGGACACGGTCATCCTGTATGACCTGTGGTGGAACCCCGCGGTAGAGGATCAGGCGACAGGCCGGGCACATCGGTTTGGGCAAAAAAATGTCGTCCAGGTGATTCGTCTCGTAACAGAAGGGACGATCGAGGAGAAAATTTATGAACTGCAGCAGAAAAAACGGGAATTGATTGACCAGGTCATCCAGCCGGGCGAGTCGATGCTGTCGACGCTGAGCGAGGATGATGTGCGGGAACTGTTGAATCTTTAAATCTCAAACGACGGACCTTTCATACTTTTCAATTTATTCCCTGAGCGTTACAATGGAACAAAGAAGGCATAAAGCCTGAGGAGATGATTCCATTGTACCGATTACTGAAAGGGATTCCTAAATTCGTGGCTGCTAATTTGACAGTTTTGTTTGTTATCATGCTGCTGCCAGTGCTTTTAGTGACGGATTCGGTACCAATGCTGGACAGTATAATGGATTACTTGTTCAACGACAGAACATCATAGGAAAAAAGCTGTAGTTCACCGTATAAGTGTGCTGCAGCTTTTTTCAAATAATGGCTGACCTGAACCGGGCTGCTGTTCATTGGTTCAGCTGAAACAGTTTGCGCGGACGCCCTTTCACGTACGGCTTTTCTTCTCCGACTACCTTGATGACGTCCCCTGCGATGAGTTTCTTGATGGTTCGTTCAGCACTGCGCTTGGTTACCCGGTAATAAGTGGCGATATCGTTGGATGAGAACGGTTCATTATTTCGGGTTTCAATAAAGTCAATGAAATTATACGACAGCTCGTTATTTAGTTTGGCCTCGTGAATGAGTGCCCGGTATAATTCTGAAGGATTAATCTCCTTTTTTACGCCTAGGGGGCCAATCGTTTCCCGCCGTTCATTGACGATGTAGCATGAGCCCTCCTGTGTACCGCTGCACGTCTCCAATGCGAGCTTGGCGTTGTCCTCGGCCTGCTTCGCTGTAAGTCCGAGTCCAAACCCGATATCAACGGATGTCTCCAGCGCATACTCTATTTCCTTCAAGAGCGGAAAGTCACGGTAATGGTTGGTAATATGGTCCAGGACGCCGCGGGTTCCGAATAGGGCAAATTGGTGATCCCCATTGGCAAGGACGGATGCATGCGTTTTCTTCGAATATTTCAGCAGTAACTGATGAAGCTGCAACTGTAATTCCTGTGCATGGTTATGGCCTTTTTTTGCTTCGATATCGGTAATATGCTTGATGCGGACGTACCCGGCTACGATTTGTGCACTTTTTGACTGATTAATGACTGCAATGGACGTTGCTTTTTCCAAGGTATGCCGGATATTCAGGTTCGGCGTCTGCATGCAGGTGACAGGTATCCCTTTAGAACGTAGAACCTCTTCCACTTCACTGAGGGATGTCAGCACATGATCGGTATCCCCTGCCTTCCAGTGTGACTCATGAAATGCGGCAATTTCAGATGTGTCCAGAGCCGGACTATTTTGCCCGTAGCTGCGAGTATAGATGGTTTCGTTCTGGATGCCTACTTCGTCGAGAACCTCATCCACTTGCCCTGCATCCGGTACATCGACGGAGAGCCTTTCCAGTTTTTGTCCTTTGTAGTTTTTCACATGATAAAAAGCGGTTAGAATCATGTAGGCATCCACTTCAACCTGAACTGCAGGCAGCTTTTTTTTATTAATTTTTTCTAAGGCATGCTGGTATGGCAGTGGACTGGCGAACAGATAAATATCACACATTACTGCCTTTTCGATTAACGCCCTGGCTTCAGAAGGGTCTGTGTAGACGAGCGGAAAAATCTCGATATCCTTCATCTTCCCGGCAATATGGTGTATCCGCTCGATTATTTCTTCCCTGCCAAAGACGGCAATTTTAACATCCACGTGTTTCGCCCTCCTGTCTTGACTAGTGCCCACTAAGGTGTATGGCGCAAAGCTTTCCGTAACGGCACATTTTACGACACTATTCGCTAATAACAATATGGTACGGAATTTTCATAATATTGTCAAGAAGGGGCGTGAAAAGATTTTAAAATGTTTGTAGGCCATTGTTATGGCAGCTGTCGAGTATTCAATTAAACAACCTGAAAATTCATTGTTGATTGACATATTAATGAAAACGGTTTATCATGGACAATGATAGATTAATATGTTAAAGGGGGATTTTTACGTGAAAAATCTGAAACTTGCAGGCTTGCTTCTGATCGGCCTTCTGTTTGCTCTTGCCGGTTGTGGAAGTTCACAGGATGATGGCGGGGAAACGGATGGCGGCAGCGGCAATGACGGCGGGGATGATGCCTCAGGTGAGGAAGTTCGCGTGACACTGGGAACTGGTGGAACGAGTGGTACATACTATCCGCTCGGGGTAGCGATGGCCCAGCAGATTTTCAGTAATGTTGACGGGGTTTCACAGGCACGTGCAGTATCCACTGGTGCGTCCGTCACAAATGCGCAGGAGCTGGCGGAAGAGAAATATCAGGCAGTCCTGATTCAAAATGATATCGCCTATTATGCAGTGAACGGGGAAACGCTCAGTGACTTTGAAGGAAACAAAGTCGATAATATGGCTGGTATGACGTCCCTGTATCCGGAAGACATTCAGGTTGTTACAACTGCAGACAGCGGAATTGAGTCACTGGAAGATCTGAAGGGGAAAAATGTGGCCGTTGGTGACCAGGGCAGTGGTGCTGAGGCCAATGCTAAACAGATCCTGAATGCAGCAGGTATTACGTATGATGACATTACGGCTGAATTCATGGGCTTTGGAGATGCTTCGCAAGGGCTGCAGAATGGTACGATTGACGCTGCATTTATTACAGCTGGTGCGCCAACCAGTGCGATTCAGGAATTGGGGGCAAGCAAAGATGTAAACGTACTCTCCCTTTCCGATGAAGTAATCGATAAGCTTCTTTCCGAGTATTCCTATTACACAGAACGTAATATTTCGGCTGACACCTATGCTGACTATGGCCAGGAAGAGGACATTAATACAGTAGCTGTTATGGCGATTCTCGTTGTGGATAAATCCCTGCCGGAAGATGCTGTATACAACATGACAAAAGGAATGTTTGAAAACCGTTCCGAACTGGTGGATGCACACTCACGCGGGGAAGACATCACGTTGGAAACGGCAACAGATGGTATGTCCATTGACTTGCATCCTGGTGCAGCCAAGTATTATGAAGAGGAAGGCATTTCGGTCGAATAATGAAATCTTTATTTAAAAAACGGCAACGCCTGCCCTGGCGCAGGCTTGCCTGGATTATAACAGGCATTTTCATTCTTATCGGCATTTATTTGCTTCAGTCTGACGTCCATGTTATGTATGCGGAAGCCGACAATGGAGACGTCTTGATTGCGGAGCTGGTAAATGCCGATACGAATGTTTCGTCACGGTACATCCATTCTGTTGCCAAGTGCCCGATTATTGAAAAGTATGAAGTGAACAGTGAGTATGACATGGTCCTGATGGAAAGCTGGAATTGCAGTTTTGGCGCTGGAATTGAAACAGAGCCACCACCAGGAGCGACCGACCGGCTTGAAGATGGTTTTTATGTCATTGACTCTATTGAAAAGAAGTTTCAGGAAGTGCTTTTTCACCCGGTCCGCATGGCAAAACAGACCATCACAATTGACAGGAAAACATGGGATATTTATAAAGAGCCATTTGTCGGCAGAACTTTTTCGCTTCACATAAAAGAAGAGCCGATGGTGGTCTACTTATGGAAAAAGCTAGTTTGACAGATTGGAAGAACCGTTCCGACCTTGAAAGGAGGCCCTTTATGGCTCAATCAAATCTAGACAAAGAACTCAACCAGGAAGAACTGAATAAGCAGCTAGACGAGCTCGAGGGCAGTGACCGTACGCTGTTTGGCTGGATGGCTGTGGCTGTGTTGGTCGTGGCCGTCAGCTTTTCGCTGTTTCATTTATATACAGCTGGCATTGATATGCTCCCGCGGATGCAGCAGAATGCCGTTCACCTTGCTTTTGCATTGACCCTCATTTTCTTGATCTTTCCGTATAAAAAGAACCTCGGCCAGAAGAAAATTCCCTGGTATGATCTGCTGCTTTCATTGCTCGGGGCATCAACCGGTATTTATATTTTAATTATTTCCAAGGACCTGGTCGGGAAAGTCGGCGACCCGAACACGATGGATACGGTGATGTCGTTTATTGCCCTTCTGCTCGTGCTGGAGGCGACACGTCGTGTTGTTGGTAAACCGCTGGTGATTTTGGCAACGACTTTTATGCTGTATGCCTGGCTTGGCGATATGTATTTGCCGGACTTTCTTGGCGCCCGGGCAATTTTGCCGGATGTGATCAATCACTTTGGTTTTACATGGAGCGAAATCGCTGAATTCATGTACCTGTCCAACGAAGGGATTTTCGGTACACCGATTACGGTATCGGCACAGTACGTGTTCATTTTTATCTTGTTCGGGGCATTTCTGGAAGTTACCGGTGCTGGGAAAATGTTCATTGACCTGGCCATGTCGCTTGTCGGTTCCTTTAAAGGCGGCCCGGCCAAGGCTGCTGTCATATCATCCGGTATGATGGGGTCTATTTCCGGAAGTTCAGTGGCGAATGCGGTAACGACAGGAACGTTTACAATCCCACTGATGAAAAAAACCGGATTTCGTCCAAAAGTTGCCGGAGGAGTCGAGGTGGCGGCCTCCTCCAGCGGACAGCTGCTCCCACCGGTGATGGGTGCCGCCGCGTTCATTATGGCAGACTTTACGGGGATTCCGTATCTGGATATCGTGAAATCGGCCGCTATACCAGCATTGCTCAGTTATACGGCAATTTTGTTCATGGTACACTTGGAAGCGAGCAAGCATAATTTGACGGGGATTCCCCGGAAAGAACTTGTGTCGCCGTTCAGGGTTTTTGCCGGGCGCGGTTACTTGCTGCTGCCAATTATCGCGATTATTGTTTTGCTCATATTGCGGCTTACACCGATTCTCGCATCTTTTATGGCAATTGTCGGGACGATTACAATCGCTTTGTTTTCTTACCGGATGCAAAAGAACTTCGGTGCCGGATTTCTCGTTTCCCTTGTTTTTACAGGGGCGGCGTATGCAGCGCATTTGCTGTTCGGGCTGAATGAATATGTGACGTTCGTTTCCATCGGTAGTATCATTTTTGCATTGATTTGGTACGTCATGGGCAAAAAAGTCGATACAGAAAAACAGGTTAAATTTGGATGGAAAGAATTTCTTTCCGCATTAGAATTAGGTGCGAAGAATGCGTTAAGCGTTGTGGCAGCCTGTGCGAGTGCGGGGATTTTGACTGGTGTTGTTACCATGACTGGGCTTGGTCCGATTTTGTCCGGTCTTATCCTGGACTTGGCCAACGAGCAGTTATTCTTGGTGCTCCTGTTCACCATGGGTGCATGTATTGTCATGGGACTCGGCCTGCCGACAACAGCCACATATATTGTGCTGGCGGCGGTAATGGCACCGGCGCTGATACAGCTCGATATTCCAGTGTTGGCAGCCCACTTGTTTGTGTTTTACTATGGCATTCTTGCAGACGATACACCACCGATTAATCTGCCGGCATACGCCACATCCGGAATTGCCAAGGCTGATCCGGTCAAAACCGGTGTGCAAGGGTTTAAATTTGATATGGGTGCCCTCTTGCTGCCGTTTGCCTTTGTGATGAATCCAATGCTGATTTTGCAGGATGAGACTGCGACTTGGATACAGATTGCATTGAGCATCATGACTGCGTTCATCGGTATTATCGCATGGTCCACCTTTATTCAGAGCTACCTGTTCACCAAGTTTGGATGGCTGGAGCGTGTTCTTGCCGTAGCCGCTGCAGTTGTATTGCTTAACCACTCTTTACTGACCGATGCTATTGGTGTTGCTTTGTTTGCAGCTATTATTGTTTATCAGTGGTGGAAACGGGACAGAGAAGACAGATCACAAGTTGAACCGGCACAAGAGACTGTGTAAGGAAAAAGGGCTATTTTGCAGTGTACTACTGTGGGATAGCTTCTTTTTTGACAGGTAAGAAAATATAAAACTCTTTTTGTATCAATTGTTGCATTTAAAAATACTCGCTTTCCATGGGGAACGCCTCAGCCTCCTCGCTCCAAAGAACGCTCGCTGCGGGGTCTTCAGACTGTTCCTTTTCCCATAGGAGTCTCGCATTTTTCCGCAGCTTAGAATAGTTTTCTGTTCAAGGAATAAAAGTCCGTGTAACGTAAATTCCATGGCTTTCCCCTTTCGATATCAGAACACCACTACCAGCGTAGGCAGAATACGTAGACTCCTGCGGGAACAGCACGTGTCTAGACCTGAGCAGCGGCGGTTTTCCGCGAGGAGGCTGAAGCCGTGCCCGCGGAAAGCGAAGTATTCTGCCGAAGCGAATTCAAGCACTAATCTATCATTAGAACGAGAGAAAGTGCTACGAAAGATAAATTTTCAGTGTGTCGCAGTATAGATCAACTGTGCAATAATAAGGAACTATCGAATGGTGGAATCTTTTCGGAAACAGCCAAGTATAAATACTTTCCTAATGCATAAGTGCAACGAAGGCTTAGGGCTAGGTTGATTCATAAATTTAATAAAAAATGGAGGAATGTTATTGTGAATAGATTACTGGATAAATTGCAGATTGAGGTGCCGATTATTCAGGCCGGCATGGCGGGCGGGATTACGACACCAGAATTGGTTGCCACGGTCGCAAATGAAGGTGCCCTTGGAACAATCGGGGCAGGCTACATGGACGGCACATCACTAAAGGAAGACATCAGAAAGGTAAAACAACTGACGGATCAGCCATTTGCTGTGAATCTTTTTGCCGTAAACATGGATGCATCATCCGCGGATATCCAGCCAATGCAGCGGTTTCTGGACGGCTTCCGTAACGAACTTGGTGCGGATCCTGGGGCAAGCTCCGTTCACGTGTATGATCATTTGGACCAGAAAATAAATGTCATTCTTGAGGAAAATATCCCTATTGTCAGCACGGCATTTGGGATGCTGGGTGATGCGCATATGGAGCGCCTGCAAAACAAGGGGGTTACACTGATTGGCATGGCAACGAATCCTGCTGAGGCCCGGCAGCTGGAAGACGCCGGCTATGATGTGATTGTCGCCCAAGGTGTGGAAGCGGGCGGACACCGGGGAACATTTAATGTTGAAAATTTCCCGTATGGAAGCACCATCGGATTACTCGTGCTCGTCCAGGAAATCGTAGCACAAGTCCGGGTGCCCGTTGTTGCAGCAGGTGGAATTCACTCGAAAAGTCAAATGGACGCTTTATTAGCCATGGGTGCAGCAGGTGTGCAGCTTGGCACGAGATTTTTAGTAGCCAAAGAAGCAGGTACGAACACAGCCTACCGCCAGGCACTCATCAGCGCAGATACAGGTGATACCGCGATTACGAAGGTGTTTTCCGGCAGGCCAGCGCGTGCCATCCGCAACCGATTTGTTCAAGAAGTGGAAACCAGCGAAATCGAGCCATTGCCATATCCGATTCAAAATCAAATGACCAAAGACATTCGTGCCGCCGCGAAACAGCATAGCTTGGCGGATATGCAGTCGTTATGGGCGGGGCAGGGTGTCGGCCTGATTGAGCAGGAAGAGCCAGCTGCAGTCATTGTGCGTTCGTTCGTGTAACTCACTCGCAGCCACCCGCCTGCACGGATCATAAGTGTTTCAAAAGAAAGAACACTGCCTTTCGTGCTACAATAGCAGAGGAATAGTACGGAAAGGCGGGCAATGATGGCGGGACAGCATGATTTCACACAGGGGAATATTTTACGGCATCTGATTATTTTTTCCGGCCCGGTCATGCTGACGAATCTGCTGCAGACGTCGTATCAGTTTGCAGACAGTTTGTGGGTCGGGAACTTGCTGGGAGCGAGTGCGCTTGGGTCGGTTGCTGTATCGAGTACAATTATTTTTACGGTGCTTTCGTTCGTTCTTGGGCTGAATAATGCGGCGCTGACGATTCTTTCGCAGCAGAAAGGCCGTGACAATGAATCAGGCCTGAAGCGGTATTTGAATGCATTTGTCGTTATTTTGACTGTGATGGCACTGCTGTTAAGCACGCTTGGCCATACATTTGCCGAACAGCTGCTGCGGCTTTTAGGCACACCGGAGACGATGCTGCCGGAAGCACAGACGTATCTGCAGATTAATTTTCTCGGTATCTTATTTTTATTTGGCTACAATTTTATTTCGACCGTTCTTCGTGCGCTTGGCGATAGTAAAACACCCCTCCGCTTTGTTATGATGGCGGTTTTACTGAACATTATTCTAAACCCGCTGTTCATTAGTGGATTCGGGCTTGGCATCAAAGGGGCGGCATTTGCGACGATTGTGGCGCAGGGCAGTGCGTTTCTTTATGGAATCGTTTACGTGCTTTCGAAAAAACTTGCTCCGTTCAGTATACCTAGTGTCCCGGCGAAACAGGAGGTTGGCATAATTTTGAATCTTGGCATTCCCTCCGGCTTACAGATGGCGGTCATTTCAGCTGGGTCGGCGGCCATTATGAGTGTTGTCACTGGATTCGGGAATCATGTGGTGGCTGGATTTGGGGCGGCACAACGGTTGGACAGTATTTTAATGCTGCCAGCTCATGCTTTGGGAACATCGGTCAACAGCATGGCCGGACAAAATATCGGTGTGCGTGACTGGCCGCGTGTAAGACAGATCGCCAAATTTGGTGTCCTGTATAATTTCTCGGTGATGCTGCTCGTCGGTATTATCGTTGTTTTATTTGCGGAATATGGCATCAGGCTGTTCATAGAAGATCCAGCCGCTGTTTCGTTTGGAACCACCTATTTGCAGATTATCGCATTGTGTTACCCATTTCTTGGCATTAATTTTATTCTGAATGGAATTGTCCGGGCCGCGGGAGCGATGTATCAGGTACTCGT
>NZ_JBHUNA010000042.1:17302-40078 GCF_042685205.1 Lentibacillus juripiscarius | reverse complement strand
GGGATCGCTGTCGGCATGGGCGCCAGCTTCCTCGTCAGCAGTTTTGTCGCATTTCTATATTACCGGTATGGCAAATGGCGTGAAAAAGAAATACTGCAAGAACGCAAACAAAATAGCTGACTGCGGTGCGCCCAGTGGTGGATGTTGGCTGTCTGCACGGCTAGTTTCAGAGACTTTAAAATGGGCAGAGGGATGGTATGAAACGAAAAACAAAAAAAGCGCTTAAACAGTCGATACTGGCTGCGTTCATGATGGCGGGTATTTTGGTTATTATATCGCTCGCATCAACGGACTGGGGGAAGTCGCCAATGGGGAAGCAGTATGCAGGGCTGAGTGAGGACGTATGGAGTTACAAACCGGTCGTGGAAACATATGCAGAACAGTACGGGGTGAGTGAGCATGTTGACGTACTGCTGGCCATGATGATGCAGGAGTCAGGCGGGCGCGGGAATGACCCGATGCAATCCTCTGAAAGCTACTGCGGATCGCGCGGCTGTATTGATGATCCGGAGCTGTCTATTAAGCAGGGTGTACGTTATTTTTCCCATACACTGGAAGCGGCGAATGGTGATGTGAAGCTGGCCATCCAATCGTACAATTTTGGCAAAGGGTTTATTGATTATGTAAAGGCCAACTCGGGAACCTATTCACAAGATGCCGCCATTGCTTTTTCGCAGCAAATGTACAAGACAGCGAGCGATAAATCAAAATACAGCTGTTTAAGAGAATCGGCAGAACAGTACGACGCTTGCTATGGTGATATTTATTACGTCCGCGACGTGCTCGAATATCGAAAGGCCGCTGCAAATGATTCGTAGTCGGAATAGTGACATGATAAGCTGGATTTGAACAGATAAATGGGGGAGGAGATTTATAATGGTAAAAGCAATCTACACAAATAATGCACCGGATGCGATTGGACCGTATTCACAAGCGATTCAGGCGGGGGACTTTGTTTACATTTCCGGACAGATTGGCTTAAATCCGGAAACAGGTGAACTGGAAGATGGAATTGAGAACCAGACAAGGCAAGTACTTAAAAACCTGCAGGCCATTCTGACAGAAGCAGGTGCTGATTTTTCGAAGGTGGTAAAGTTCACCATATATGTTGCATCGATGGATGATTTTGCGACAGTCAACGAAATTTATGGAAGTTACTTATCACAGCCATATCCAGCAAGGGCAACAGTGGAGGTCAGCCAGCTTCCAAAAGGTGCCCGCATTGAAATGGATGCCATCGTTCATAAAGACTGACAAATGGGGGAATCATCATGAACAATTTCACATTTTATAATCCAGTTAAACTGATATTCGGCAGGGGCCAGCTGGAAAACCTGCCAGAAGAGGTTTCGAAATATGGGAAAAAGGTGCTTGTCGTCTACGGTGGTGGCAGCATCAAGCGTAATGGGGTTTATGACAATGTTATGGAAAAGCTTGCTGCAATTGATGCGGAAGTGCACGAATTGCCAGGTGTGGAGCCGAATCCGCGTGTTTCGACGGTTAGAAAAGGTATCGACATCTGCAAACGTGAAGGCGTTGAATTTCTGCTTGCAGTCGGTGGTGGAAGTACCATTGATGCAACAAAGGCAATTGCTGCCGGAGCAAAGACCGATACCGATATATGGGATATTGTGACGAAAAAAGACAAGGCCAACGACGCATTGCCATTTGGAACGGTGCTGACTATCTCGGCAACAGGATCGGAAATGAACCGCGGTTCGGTGATCACCAATTGGGAAACGCACGAAAAACATGGGTGGGGTTCGCCATATACATACCCTAAATTTTCCATCTTGGATCCAGCGAACACATTCTCTGTACCGCTCGAGCAGACCATTTATGGAATGGTCGATATCATGTCGCATGTGCTGGAGCACTATTTTCACCAGACTGGGAACACGCCTATACAGGACAGGTTCTGTGAATCCATTTTGCGGACAGTGAAAGAAACAGCACCAAAACTGGTGGATGATCTGGAAAACTACGAGTACCGCGAAACAATTATGCTGAGCGGAACACTGGCATTGAATGACATGCTCAATATGGGCTTTCGCGGGGACTGGGCGACACATAATCTGGAGCACGCCGCTTCAGCCATCCATGACATTCCACATGGCGGCGGGCTGGCCATTCTGTTTCCAAACTGGATGAAACATGTGCTTGATGAATCCAATGCCAGCCGGTTCAAGCAGCTAGCTGTTCGTGTGTTTAATGTTGATGCGGAAGGAAAAAGTGACTACGAAGCAGCAGTGGAAGGGATCGACAAATTGCGCGAATTCTGGAATTCCATTGGTGCACCAGCGGACCTGGGCTACTATGGTATTGATGGAAGCACGATAGAGGAGATGGCTGATAAAACCGTGATTGCGCGTCCTGAGTTTGGCAATTTCAAGAAATTGACGCGAGACGATTCAGTGGAAATATTTAAATCAAGCCTTTAATCTACGGTTTTTTAAAAAATATTTCCCGGGCAATAAAAATGAGGAATATTGTCGAACATAACTAAAAGGCTGTTTTCTAAAAGACTGCTGTTTTTGCGTCAACTCTGAAAATGAAGCACTGATGAACTATTTCTATATAATGCGACGTAAGTGCTTGTTGATTTCCGTTCCAGCCAGTCGCTTTCCGCGGGCAACGCTTCAGCCTCCTCGGAAGAAAATCGCTTCCTGTGGGGTCTTCAGCTGTTGCTTTTCCCGCAGGAGTCGACTGGCCTCCACTCCAATCAACCATCAAAATAGAGATATAATTAAGCATCAAATAAATATAACCGATTACAAGTACAACATTAGCGGAGGAAATACACGGACTCCTGTGGGAGCAGAGGCCTAGATGAGACCCCGCAATGCGCAAGCACAAAGCAAGGCTTCCCCGAGTAATCTGCGACCTGCGAGGAGCGTATGCTTCGCCGAGTAAGCTTGCAACGTGACGAGCATGAGGAGGCTCATCAGCCGCCCACGGAAAGCGGAGTGTATTTCCAGAGCGGTGTCATAGCACTCCATTTTCACAGTACATCGCAGTTTATATCAACTACGCTGGTAAAACAGAAGGTTACGAAAAGAGTCAAACAAAAGAAGAACTGGCCGTTATTGATAAACGGCCAGTTCTTCTTTTATCGCTTGTCGAATTTTATCTAAACATTCTTCAGGTGTGTTCCCGAAAACGCGCCGGTTGTTGACGAGTGCGTATGGTTTCACGCGGCATAAGCCACAAAAAGATAAGCATTCATTCATCAGAACGGCGACTTCTGGAAATTCATTTTCAATAATTCCCTCTATATCTAAAGAAGTGATCGCGTTTCCGTCACAGACCTCGACAATGACTACGCCCATAACTATCACTTTCTTTCTAATTCTAATAATGGTAACTTCCTTATTTGTATCATATCCAGCTTACGCAATCAATATTTCTGCCTGAAAAAACATGTATCTCCAACCAAAAAAAAGCAGCTCCCACTAAGAAGCTGCTGTCAGCCATCCTTTCATCAAGACGAACTGGTTTGTGTTTGTTTTCCGGCATATTCGTGTTTATACCAAGCGGCAAGCATGAAACAGCCGCTTAAGATAAGCAATCCACTGGTGACGAAAAAGACGGCGGAAAATCCGAAAAAGCCTGCCAGCATGCCGCCCAGTGCCGGGCCGATTATATTTCCGAGAAACCGCAGACTGGTGTTGTATCCGAGTACCTCACCTTGCATGGAGATGGGTGCCTCTTGCCTGATATAAGCGATCCGGACCGGGATAATCCCGCCAATGGAAATACCGAGCAGGAAACGCAGGATGACCAGCTGCCAGATCGTTGTCACAAATGCACCAGGGAAGTAGACGATGCCAGCCATGAACAGTAAGAAGATAAGAACTTTGACATAGCCGATCCGGTCCCCAAGGCGCCCCCATCGTTTCGTCATTAATAAATTTCCGAGCCCCGCAGCGGAAAAAGCCATGCCGGAAAAGAACGCAATATTTGCTGGCCCATGAATAGCTTCCACGTAAAGCGACAGTATCGGCTGAATGCTGAAATGCGCAATCTGCACGAGCGCGGAGATAAGCATAACAACAAGAAGGACGGGGTTTTTAATGATGTGTGTGAGTACTTCCTTGCTCGTGTATGACTGCTGTTGGTCCTCATCGTCAGAGTCTTTGACAAGGGCTTCCCGGACACCGAATAATACAATAAAACCCGATAGAAAGATTGAAAGGGACACCCATTGGAATGTCGATGCAAAACCAAATGTATCTGCCAAAGCACCACCGAGCAGCGGCCCCATCAATGAACCGGTGATGCTGCCTGTCTGCAGTGTCCCAAGCACCCGGCCGGCAACCTCCTTTGGCGTCTGCGTGGAAATAAGCGCCTGCGACATCGGAATAAATCCTGTGAAAACGCCCATGAACAGCCGCAGAAAAAACAGCTCCCAGACGGAGTTCGCAGACCCCATTAACAGGACAGATATACCTAATCCGACAGATGAAAGAATCAGTATTTTTTTCCGGCCATACGTATCACCAATCCGTCCCCAAATTGGTGAAAAAATGAACGCAGCGACAAAGGTGATTCCGAAAATCCAGCCTGACCATGATTGCACATAGGAATCAGAAAAATCCCCGAACTCTTCAATGAATAGCGAAATGAATGGAAGAACCATCGTGATGCTTCCAGCAATGAAAAAGTTCGCAAACCACATGATAACCAAGTTACGTTTCACATAAGGATTTTGCCCAGTGATGATAAGACCTTCTTTCTAATTTAATTCGTTACCCTAAATATAAGCCAACCCGAAATAAAATAAAAGACGAATGCTCACAGACTACAGCTCCCTGTTAAAACAATAGGGAGGGCTATCTAAAACGGTCATAAAGCTGTATAATAAATCGTAACATAGAGTGATGCTGGACAAGCACACATTTCAACGCAAAGGAGCCATTCAATATGAGATATTTTGCCAAGATGCTGTCACTAGCGGCAATCATCCTGTTTGCGGCTGGAGTCATTGCGGCACCAGTAAAGGCGGCAGATGACGGAATCAACGAAAAGTTCGGTGCCCCAATTGTCGTGTATGGTGATACATTGTCCGACGCCCAGAAACAGGAAGTAAAAGAATTGTTGGAAGTTACAGATAAAAATAACGTAAGGGAATATACGGTGACAGGGAAGGATATTGCGAATTACATTGATGGCGACCCGAATTCGCGCATGTTCTCATCGGCTAAAATCACCCGGGAGGAAAAAGGGGCTGATCTATCGATAAATATTGTCACCCCTGATAACATTACTCAGGTGACGAATGAAATGTATGCCAATGCCCTCCTCACTGCTGGAGTAGAAAATGCAACCGTTGACGTGGCGTCCCCTGTGAAAGTAAGCGGACACTCAGCACTGACTGGAATTTATAAAGCTTACGATGCAGAAGGCGAACAGCTGGACAAAGAACGGATGGAACTGGCCAATGACGAGCTTGGCGTGGCGACTAACCTTGCCGATGAAGCAGGTATAAATCAGGAGAAAGTGAGTGAATTGCTGACGGAAATCAAGAAGCAAATAGCCGAACAGAATCCAGCAACAAAAGAAGAAGTCGAACAAATTGTTCAGGAAAAACTTGATCAGCTGGAGATTTCACTGAGTGCCGAACACCGGCAGATGCTCATCGATTTATTCGATCGCATGCGCAACCTGGATATCGATTTTGATAAGGTGAAAAACCAGCTCGATGATATTGCATCCAAAGTGCAGGACCTGGTAAATGATGAAAGCTTTTGGAAGAAGGTGGAGAACTTTTTTAATAAACTTATTAATATGATTGGTGACTTTCTCGGGGGATTGGCCAGTTCGTAACTGGCTGTCTCTCTTTTTAATAGAAAGAAACTTCATTAGCGGTTGAAAGCATAAACAATAATAGACCCCCTCCCCTTGTATTTTTGGGTATTTGAAATAAACCAATATTTTTTTATAAAAAATAGTGAAATTATTCTGAAGTCATAGTATAATGATAGCACAGGTAATTCACAAACAAATGAATTGTCTGAAAAACAAGAGATTCATTAGGGAGGGTCAAAGTGGATGAATTGGAAGAAGTGGTCATTTCTACTTGCACTCGTATTTGCTATGGGAGTCTTCCTGGCTGCCTGTGGCGGAGATACAAGCAGCAGCGGTGAAGGAGAGGATACGGGTGACGATACAGAACAGTCAAATGGTGGAGAAGGAGACAGCGGTGACAGTGAAGAAGCCGCAAAGGCGGACGATCAGTCACTGACAGTGAACATTAAGACCGAACCGCCATCATTGCACCCTGGAAAGGCGACTGACACCACGTCAAACGCCGTGCTTAGTCAAGTATTTGAAGGGTTGACACGTATGGGTCCAGACGGAGAACCACAAAAGGCGATGGCCAGCGACATCGAAATTTCGGATGATAAGAAAACATACACATTCACCATCCGTGACGGAGTAACATGGTCGAATGGTGATCCAATTACCGCGCAGACGTTTGCCGACTCATGGAAATGGGTGCTGAATCCGGATAGCCCTGATACGGATTATGCTTATCAACTATATCCAATTAAAGGTGCGGAAGCTGCTAAAACTGGTGAAGGCTCCCTGGATGATGTCGGCATTACCGTGAAAGATGAGAAAACGCTCGTTGTAGAACTGAAAAATCCGACACCATATTTCCTGGAATTGACGGCGTTCTACACGTTTTATCCAGTCAATCAGAACGTGGCCGAGAAGAACGAAGACTGGGCTGCTGATGCCGGCGAAGACTATGTATCAAATGGACCGTTCCTCTTGGATAAATGGGAACACAAAAATCAAATTGTCCTGAAAAAGAATCCTGATTACTGGGATGCAGAAAATGTACATCTCGAAACAATCACCATGGAAATGGTCGACGATGAAAATACGGCCAAGCAAATGTACGATGATGGGGAATTGGACTGGATTGGTTCACCATTAGATTCAGTACCGTTAGCAGCCATTCCGCAAATGAAGCAGGAAGGCAGCTTAAACATCTCACCAAAAGCGGGTACGTATTACTACTCATTTAATACGGAAAAGGAACCGTTTACGAACAAAAATATTCGTAAGGCATTCGCGCTGTCCCTCAACCGCAAAGCCATCGTCGAAAATATTACAAAGGGTGAGCAAAAGCCTGGAATGGCACTAGTACCAACGGCTATTTGGGAAGAAAATAAAGATGGCTACTTTAAAGATAACAATATCGAAAAGGCGAAAGAATATCTTGACAAAGGGCTTGAAGAGCTGGGACTTGACGAATTGCCGACCATTAAGCTTTCCTATAACACAAGTGAAGCGCACGGCGCAATCGCCCAAGCAGCTCAGGACATGTGGAAAGAAAACCTTGGTGTCGATGTTGAGCTGAATAACGAAGAGTGGAACGTTTACCTTGATTCCATGACTGAGGGCAACTATCAGGTTGGCCGTATGGGCTGGATTGCAGACTTCCTTGATCCGATCAACTTCCTGGAAATCTTTGAAACCGTTGGCGGAAACAACTACACCAACTGGGAAAGCGATGAATATGCCAGCTTACTGGAACAAGCGAGACAAGAAAAAGATGAAGCAGCACGTAAAGAATTGCTGCGTGAAGCAGAGCAGCTTTTCATGGATGAAATGCCGCTTGCACCAGTCTACTTCTATACAAACGTTTATGCTCATAAAGACTACGTCAAAGACGTTACGGTCGGAAAATTGGGCACTATCCAGTTCAAGTGGGGCTATATAGCCGAACAATAAATAAGCAGCCGATAAAGCTGTAGAATAAAATAGAGCCATATAAGGCATATAGATTTTTTATATGTCTTATATGGTTTTTTAAAAGAGGTTGAAGGTAGAGCTGCGTAAAGAATTATTTAGTTTTATGTAAGCGAATACATAATTAGGAACACGAAATATTTAGATTATGAAATAAATCAAATAGTTTTTTTATAAAAAGATAGTGAAATTTGTTAGAAATCATAGTATAATTATGTAACAGATAATTCAACAACAATGTGAATTGTCTGTAAAAAGTCGACAACTAGACTTACTAGGGAGGGTTTTAACGAATGAATTGGAAGAAGTGGTCATTACTACTTACACTCGTATTCGCTATAAGCGTCTTCCTTGCTGCTTGCGGTGGTGGAGATGACTCTGGTGGTAGCGAAGGAAAAAATGCGGGTGATGACAAAGGATCCGGTGACACTGGTGAAGCCGCATTGGCGGATGATCAGTCGCTGACGGTGAACATTAAGACCGAACCGCCGTCCCTGCACCCTGGAAAGGCAACCGACTCAACATCAAACGCCGTGCTTAGTCAAGTGTTTGAAGGGCTGACACGCATCGGTCCGGACGGGGAACCACAAGAAGCGATGGCCAGCAACATTGAGATTTCGGATGACAAGAAGACATATACATTCACGATCCGTGACGGTGTGAAATGGTCGAATGGTGATCCGATCACAGCACAGACGTTTGCAGACTCATGGAAATGGGTGTTAAATCCGGACAGCCCTGATACCGATTATGCTTATCAGCTGTACCCAATCAAAGGTGCAGAAGCTGCCAAAACCGGTGAAGGCTCATTGGATGATGTCGGCATTACCGTAAAAGACGAGAAAACGCTCGTTGTTGAACTGAAAAATCCGACACCATATTTCCTAGAGCTGACAGCGTTCTATACGTATTACCCATTCAATCAGAACGTGGCCGAGAAGAACAAAGATTGGGCTTCTGAAGCCGGCGAAGACTATGTAACAAACGGACCGTTCCTTTTGGATAAATGGGAACACAAAAATCAAATTGTCCTGAAAAAGAACCCTGATTACTGGGATGCAGAAAATGTACATCTCGAAACAATCACCATGGAAATGGTCGACGATGAAAACACGGCCAAGCAAATGTACGATGATGGGGAGTTGGATTGGATCGGCTCACCGTTAGATTCGATTCCATTAGCAGCCATCCCGCAAATGAAGCAGGAAGGCAACCTGAATATTTCACCTTTGGCTGGCACGTACTATTACTCGTTTAATACGGAAAAAGAGCCGTTTACGAACAAAAATATCCGAAAAGCGCTAACATTAGCCATTAACCGTAAAGGCATTGTCGAAAATATCACAAAAGGTGAACAAAAGCCTGGCATGGCGCTTGTTCCAACAGCCATTTGGGAAGAAAACAAAGACGGCTACTTTAAAGACAACAATGTCGAAAAAGCGAAAGAATATCTTGACAAAGGGCTTGAAGAGTTAGGTCTCGACGAATTGCCAAAAGTCAAACTTTCTTATAACACAAGTGAAGCCCATGGTGCGATTGCCCAGGCGGTTCAGGATATGTGGAAAGAAAACCTTGGTGTCGACGTTGAGCTGAATAACGAAGAGTGGAACGTATTCCTCGATTCGCTGAGCCAAGGCAACTACCAGGTTGGCCGCATGGGCTGGAATGCAGACTTCCTTGATCCAATCAACTTCCTGGAAATCTTTGAAACCGTTGGCGGCAACAACTACACCAACTGGGAAAACGACGAATATGCAAACCTGCTAGAAAAGGCAAGACAAGAAAAAGACGAAGCGGCACGTAAAGAACTACTAAGGGAAGCAGAACAGCTTTTCATGGATGAAATGCCGCTTGCACCAATCTACTTCTATACAAACGTTTATGCCCATAAAGACTATGTGAAGGATGTACCAGTTGGTAAGCTGGGAACCATTCAGTTTAAGTGGGGCTATATTGCCGAACATTAGTAATTGGACAACAAATGAAAACAGTATAAGGTGTATAGGTTTCTATATACCTTATACCTGTTTCCTGTAAAAGAAACATCAGACCGTTTTATACACCAAGAATTATACTCCTTTGATATCTAAGTCTTATAAACTGTTGGTTATCAACCGTTCACTATTTCTTTCAAACTACCATTAGTGCGAGTTCAAAAAGGACAACCTCTTTTAGTTTGATGGAGATAGTGAACTGTTAAGGGGTGATTCTTTCACCCCTTCTTTTCATGTAGAATAGCCAATATTTTTAATCTTATGATAATCAAAACAACAAATTGCTATGTATGGTTGAACAGACTGCAAAGCAATAGGAAAACAAAGAAAAGAAAGGTGAGGTGTTACGCTTTGGCAAAGTATCTATTGAAACGTTTGGGTTTTATCGTTATATCCCTATTTTTTATCGTTACGATTACGTTTCTATTAATGCAGGCTGCTCCGGGCGGTCCGTTTACTGCTGAAAGACAGATACCACCAGAGATTGAAAAACAATTGAACGAACAATATGGATTGGATGAGCCAATATATGTACAATATTTTGATTATTTAAAAGACGTTGCGACGTGGGACTTTGGACCATCATTCAAATATCCCGCTCAGTCGGTCAATGATATCATTAATCGGAGTTTCCCTTATTCACTTGTATTGGGGCTCGAGTCTATCTTTATTGCGCTATCGATAGGAGTTCTTCTCGGTGTGTTTGCAGCCTTGAAGCATAATAAGTTTGGAGATTATACGGCGATGGTGGTTGCTGTACTTGGTATTTCAGTGCCAAACTTTATTATGGCAGCTCTCTTGCAGTATGTGTTTGCCATTCAAATGGACGCATTACCGGTCGCCCGGTTCGATTCATTTGTACACACCATACTTCCTGCGGTGGCGCTTGCAACAACACCGCTTGCATTCATCGCCAGGCTGATGCGTTCGAGCATGCTGGAAGTCTTGAGCTCAGACTATATTAAAACGGCCAAATCAAAAGGACTCAGTGACCGTGTTGTAACCTATAAGCACGCACTCCGGAATGCGATTATGCCGGTTGTATCGTATTTAGGGCCATTAGTCGTCGCTATTTTGACCGGAAGTTTTGTCATTGAAAAGATTTTTGCTATTCCCGGATTAGGTAATGAATTTGTCCAAAGTATTACAAACCGGGACTATACCGTCATTATGGGTACAACTGTTTTCTTCAGTGTCCTTTTGCTGGTGTCTATCTTAATAGTCGACTTAATTTATGGACTGATTGACCCTCGAATTAAGGTTACCAATAAAGGGGGAAGCAAATAATGGCACAGTTAAACTTGAAGCCGTCAGACTTTGAACCAATCGAATATAGTGAAGCCGAGGCTGAGAAAATTGCCAGTGAAAGCACGTCCTTCTGGAAAGATGCCTGGCGCCGTTTTAGAAAGAACAAGCTGGCACTGTTCGGGGTTGGGGTTATTATCCTGTTGGGAATCATGTCGTTTATTGGCGGGCCGATTTCCGGCTATAATTACTTTTCCAATGACCTGATTAATGCCAACCAGCCCCCGTCCGCTGATCACTGGTTCGGGACGGATCAACTGGGAAGGGATATATTTGCACGAACATGGTATGGTGCGAAGATTTCTCTATTCATTGGACTTGCCGCTGCATTCCTTGATTTGATCATTGGTGTCATTTGGGGTGCAACTGCTGGTTTCTTTGGAGGGAAAGTCGATGAATACATGATGCGTATTGCTGACATTCTGTACGGTGTTCCATATCTGCTTGTTGTTATCTTGCTGATGGTCGTTATGCCGCAGGGTCTGTGGACAATGATTCTGGCGATGACCATTACAGGCTGGATCAATATGGCTAGGATTGTACGCGGACAGGTCATGCAACTACGTAATGAGGAGTATGTCATGGCTGCGCAATCATTGGGTGCAGGAAAGGGCAGGCTGTTGCTCAGGCACTTGGTACCGAACACAATGGGCCCTATTCTAGTTACCCTGACATTAACGATTCCAAACGCCATTTTTACAGAAGCATTTCTGAGCTATTTGGGGCTAGGAGTCCCGGCTCCACTTGCCAGCTGGGGTACGATGTCAGATGCGGCCCTGCCTTATCTCCAATACCAGCCGTATCAGCTCTTTTTCCCATCATTCTTTATCGTACTGACCATGCTTGCTTTTAACGTTATTGGTGATGGAATGCGTGACGCGCTGGATCCGAAAGAACGTAAATAATGGGAGGATAGAAAATGAAGAAAATATTGGAAGTTAATAATCTTTCCGTTTCGTTTGATACGTTTGGCGGTGATGTGAAGGCTGTTCGCGATGTCAATTTTGAACTGAGCGAAAAAGAAACACTGGCCATTGTCGGTGAATCCGGATCCGGCAAAAGTGTTACAGCTCAATCATTGATGCGCCTGATTCAAATGCCGCCGGGAAAATTTGCTGGCGGATCGATTAAATTTGACGGAGAAGATATTATTCAAAAGTCGGATAAACAGATGGAAAGCATACGTGGTCAGGAAATTAGCATGATATTCCAAGATCCGATGACGTCCTTGAATCCGACCATGACGGTTGGAAAACAAATCTCCGAAAGCTTGATTAAACACCAGGGCATGACAAAAAAAGAGGCGCATGAACGTGGTGTCGAACTGCTGAAGCTTGTCGGAATTCCTAATCCGGAAACAAGAATCACCCAGTATCCGCACCAGTACTCTGGTGGGATGCGTCAGCGGGCGATGATTGCCATTGCGCTGGCGTGCAACCCGAAAATTCTTATTGCCGATGAGCCGACTACTGCACTGGATGTGACCATTCAGGCACAAATCCTGGACTTGATGCGGGATCTGAAAGAACGGACTGGTACCGCTATTATACTGATCACCCACGATTTGGGGGTTGTGGCCAATGCCGCCGACCGTGTTGCGGTCATGTACGGCGGGAAAATTGTCGAAACAGGCTCTGTTGATGAGCTTTTCTACAATGCGCGTCACCCATACACATGGGGACTCCTTGGTTCGATGCCGAAACTCGAAGGTGGCGACGAGGAACTGCAGGCAATCCCTGGTACACCACCGGATTTGCTCGATCCGCCAAAAGGTTGTCCTTTTGCTGCGCGTTGCCCATATGCTATGAAAGTGTGTGAAAATCACATGCCAGAATATGTGGAATTATCCGAGACACAAAAGACGGCATGCTGGCTGCTGGATGAGCGTGCGCCAGATGTAGAACCACCCGAATCTGCAATCGTAGGAGGTTCGAAAGTAAATGACTGAACAACGTGAAAAATTACTTGAAATAAAAGATTTGAAAAAGCATTTCCCGATGGACAGCAAGACGGCGCTGAAAGCCGTTGACGGTATTAGTTTTGACATATACAGAGGCGAGACATTCGGGCTTGTTGGTGAGTCCGGGTGCGGAAAATCGACAGCCGGACGGACGATACTCAGACTCTATGAGGCTAGCAATGGAGAAGTTGATTTTCAGGGGGACGATGTACACGGAAAGAAATCAAGCAAGGAACTGAAGAAATTTAACCGCAGCATGCAAATGATTTTTCAGGACCCGTATGCATCCCTGAACCCTAGAATGACTGTAAAAGACATTATTGCTGAAGGAATCGACATCCATGGCCTGGCCAAGTCGAAACAGGAACGACTGAAACGTGTCAACGAACTATTGGAAACGGTTGGTCTGAACCAGGAACACGGCAACCGTTACCCACACGAGTTCAGTGGCGGCCAGCGCCAACGTATTGGCATTGCCCGTGCACTTGCTGTTGATCCGGAGTTTATCGTTGCAGATGAGCCTATTTCTGCACTGGACGTATCGATTCAGGCACAGGTCGTTAATCTGCTGAAGAAATTACAGGAAGAGCGTGGTCTAACCTACCTGTTTATTGCCCACGACCTTTCCATGGTGAAGCATATTAGTGACAGAGTAGGTGTTATGTACTTGGGCAAGATGGCAGAAGTGGCCTCAAGTGATGATTTATACCATGAGCCACTCCACCCGTATACGCAAGCCTTATTGAGCGCTATTCCTATTTCCGACCCGGAAGTGGAACGTTCGCGGGAACGCATTGTCATTGAAGGAGACGTCCCAAGCCCGATCGCCCCACCAACCGGCTGCCGTTTCCGCACAAGGTGTCCGCTGGCAATGGACGTCTGTGCAAAAGTAGAACCGGAATGGCAGGAATATACGAAAGATCACTGGGTTGCCTGCCACCTGTACAATGAGAACTACAATGATGAACACAAAGCACGGGAGGCAGTGCAAAGCTAAACTAAGTCAGAATACGACTTAATAATGAGACTGAAAAGGCTCGGCCGGAATTAGTCTGGTCGGCCTTTTTATCTATAGAAAGTAGTAAAAAAATTACAAAGAAAAACAAAAAAGCACTTGTTAAATATCTGAAAATAATATATACTTTAACAAATTGATTTTATATTACAGTTTTATTACAGCTAAGCTTCCTTATTTTTTTACTAGCAATTTTTTCAATCTTTAAAAAGTGTGTTGGAAGAGAAAGCACTGGAATGGAAGATAAAACTTACTTTCAATAGGGTGATAGCATGGACGAAAAATTACTGGAGATTAAAAACCTGAAAACATCATTCCGGATTGAAGATGATTATTATGCAGCGGTTGACGATGTATCTTTGACAGTCAACGAAAATGAAGTGCTTGCCATCGTCGGGGAGTCCGGCTGCGGGAAAAGTGCCCTGGCCTTTTCGCTGATGCGGCTGCACAATAGGGCAAAAATAGAAGGAGATATTTTATACAAAGGGGAGGATATAACCGAGTATTCCAAAGGGCAAATCAACAAACTGCGCGGCGACGAAATGAGCATGATTTTCCAGGATCCGTTGACCGCATTAAACCCCTTGATGGAGATCGGGGATCAGATTGGAGAGGTACTGCTTTTACATAATAAGACGTTATCGAAAACAAAACGCAAGGCAAAGGCGATATCGTTGCTCGAAAAGGTGGGGATTGCCAGGCCTGAACAAGTATATGAGCAATTTCCACATGAATTGTCCGGAGGCATGCGCCAGCGTGTAGTGATTGCGATTGCGATAGCCAATGATCCGGAAGTACTCATAGCGGATGAACCTACCACAGCACTGGATGCAACAATACAGTCCCAGATTCTGGATTTGCTGAATGAACTGAAAGAGGATATGAACGCCGGAATTATCCTCATCACACATGATTTAGGTGTTGTGGCGGAAATGGCCGATCGAGTGGCGGTCATGTATGCGGGGCAAATCGTTGAAGTGGCCGATGTTCATTCACTTTTCGGAAATCCACAGCATCCGTATACACGTTCGCTGCTGAGTTCTGTTCCGAATGCCGAATCGGTGGGCTCGAAACTCCATGTTATTCAGGGGATAGTACCATCACTGCAAAAACTGCCGCGTACAGGCTGTCGTTTTCGCTCCAGAATTCCATGGATAGACGAATCAGCTCACGAAGAAAATCCGAAACTGCACGAAATAAGCCCTGGCCATTTCGTACGGTGCACATGTTATAAGGAATTTTTCTTCCCGGATGAGAAAGAGGAGGATCAGCATCATGGCGTTTCTTGAAGTAGAAGACCTCAAAGTTCATTTTCCGGTCAAAGGCGGTATATTTGGTAGAACGGTTGACCATATCAAAGCTGTCGACGGGGTATCCTTTTCTCTTGAAAAAGGCAAAACATATGGCCTTGTTGGAGAGTCAGGATCCGGTAAAACGACAACAGGCCGGGCCATTATTGGACTAAATAAACCGACAGCAGGGAAAATCACTTACGACGGTTACGATATAACAAATTTGAAAAAGACGAATTTGGATATTCGGAAAGAAATTCAGATGATTTTCCAGGATCCCTACTCGTCATTAAACCCGAAAAAACGGGTGCGCGATATCATTGCTGAACCATTGCGAAACTATGAAAAACTATCCAACCAGGAAGAGAAAAAACGCGTTCAGGAATTGATGGCGATGGTCGGTTTAAGCCCGGAAGGCATCGTAAAATATCCACACCAATTCTCGGGGGGGCAGCGTCAGCGGATTGGAGTTGCTAGAGCAATCGCCCTGAAACCGAAACTGATCATTGCAGATGAGCCGGTGTCAGCTCTCGACGTATCTGTACAGGCGCAAGTTCTAAATTTTATGAAAGACATTCAGGAAGAACTGGAATTGACGTATATTTTTATCGGACATGACCTTGGTGTTATCAGGCATATGTGCGATGATATCGGCATTATGTACAATGGCCGGTATGTGGAAGAGGGAACAGTAGACGATATTTTCCAAAACCCGCAGCACATCTATACAAAACGTCTTGTCGCTGCCATTCCGGACATTAACCCAGAAAACCGGAAAGACTTAATCAGTCACCGTCAGGAAGTGCAGAAAGAATATGATGCGTCCTATGACGATTACTTTGGCAATGACGGTTTAGCCTACGACCTGAAACCAATATCTGACACACATCTAGTAGCACTACCGGAGAAAGGTTGACGCATATGTGGAAATTTACTGTACGGCGAATTCTCATAATGATTCCGCAAATACTTTTGTTAAGTTTACTAGTGTTCCTGATGGCCCAGGCAATGCCCGGTGATGCTTTAACAGGTCAAATAAATCCAGACTTGGATCCACAGGAAATGCAGGATAGACGGGAAGAACTGGGGCTGAATGACCCATGGTATATAAAATATACAGATTGGGTAACTGGAGCTGTACAGGGTGATCTTGGTCAGTCATTCCAGTTTAAAATGCCAGCTTCGGAGTTGATTTGGCAGCGGATGGTAAATTCATTTTGGCTTGGTGTGGCAACATTAATCATTACGTATTTAATTGCCATTCCCCTGGGGATTACGAGCGGAAGGTTTAACGATAGTCTACTGGATAGCACAATAACCGGTTACACCTACATCGGGTTTGCGACACCAATCTTTATTTTCGCATTGGTTATGCTGTGGATTTTCGGCTATCAATTAGGATGGTTTCCAACTAGCGGCAGTGTTGCACCTGGTACGGAGCCGGGAACATTTAATTACGTGATGAGCAAAATTAATCATTTACTACTTCCTGCCATTTCACTGGGGCTGATTACAACGGTCAATACGGTACAGTATTTGCGAAGTGAAATTATTGATACAAAACAAAGAGACTTCATTATTACGGCAAGAGCCAAAGGTGCTTCTGAATCAAGGGTCTATAATCGTCATATATTCCGAAACTCCTTACTGCCGATTGCTGCTTTTTTCGGTTTTGAAATTACCGGTTTAATCGGTGGAACGGTATTTGTTGAACGCATTTTTGGATACCCCGGCATGGGCGATTTATTTATCCAATCGATTCTTTTGCGTGACTACACCGTCGTTACATCAGTTGTTCTCATATTTGGAGCAGCAGCTGTTATTGGGGCATTGATTTCAGACATCATATTAAGTCTCATAGATCCTCGTATTCGTATTAAATAGGAAATCAGATAGACTCTGAGGTGATGGAATATGGAAAAGAAAAACGAACAAGAGAATGTAAATCAGTCTGAACTGAATTCCGAAGCAAGTGAAAGTCCATCCGGATTGCGCATCCTCTGGCGGGAAATTGGCCGGGACAAAGTTGCCCTAGTATCCTTGATTCTTTTGGTAGCAGTTGTGGTTTTCGTATACGGAACATCTATTATCCTGAATAAGGAAGAGATTGTAAAGGTAGACTTGTTTGCTATCCACGAACCACCGTCAGAAGAATTTATACTTGGTACAGACTACGGTGGCCGGGATATTTTTGGACAGCTGATAATTGGAACGCGGAATTCACTATCAGTAGCGATTCTCGTTACACTGATAACCGGAATAGTTGGTGTTATCTATGGTCTGGTATCCGGTTACTTTGGTGGACACGTAGATAACATTATGATGCGTATTCTTGACTTCTTTTTGATTCTGCCATTTATCATGGTTGTCATTGTATTTGTTGCGATCGTTCCGAAATATGGTGTTGTTTCATTCTCACTGATTATGGCCGCCTTTTTATGGATGGGAATTGCCAGGCTAATCCGGTCGAAGGCATTGCAGGAAAGGGAACTGGACTATGCACAGGCGTCGAAAACGCTAGGGTCTTCTAATTTAAAGATCATGTTTACACAAGTTCTTCCCAATTTAAGTTCGTTGATTATCGTAACGATGACACTGAATTTGGCAGCAAACATTGGATTGGAATCCGGCCTTTCCTTTTTAGGGTTTGGATTTCCTGAAAGTACACCAAGTCTGGGAACACTTGTCAGTTATGCAACAAATCCACAGACACTGGAACAAAGATGGTGGATCTGGGTACCGGCATCCGTCATGATATTTGTACTTATGCTTGCAGTAAATAACGTCGGTCAGGCACTCAAACGGGCAACCGACGCAAGACAAAGAAGAGGCTGATTGAAGGGGGGAATGCTTGGAGCTGCGAAAGGCTGATGCTTGATCAGGATACTTGCACCAATCCTGAGGCCGGGACTGGTGTTGAGTATATAATTGCCCGTACGGTAGGCTGACTGACAGGGCAGAAAGTCACAGAAATTAATTTAAGGGGAGGGTCTAATGAATGGGAAAGTCTAATGTTTCGAAGGCTTTATTCGCACTGTTTTTAGTGTTGCTGTTTGCATTGGCAGCATGCAGCGGCGGATCTGACGGCAGTGAAGATAAGTCAGATTCCGGTGAAGGTACAGAAGAAGGTTCGGATGATGGTGGAAAAGCAGAAGCGTCAGAAGACAAATTGTACTCAATAGAAGATTTTAGTGCAACAGTCTCAAATGACGGCGAACCAATTGATGGTGGTTCAATAACGTTTGGCCTGGTATCGGACACTGCTTTTGAAGGTACATTGAACTGGAACTTCTATGATGGGAATCCTGATGCACAAGTACTTCAATGGTTTGATGAGGGACTGCTAACGTATGACGAAAACTATACGATGACAAATGATGGCGCTGCAACTTATGAAGTAAGTGATGATAACCGGACATTTACGTTTACCATTAGGGATGGTGTGAATTGGCATGATGGCGAGCCGGTTACAGCGGAAGACTGGGCGTTTGCACATGAAGTAATCGGACACCCGGATTATAATGGTCCGCGTTATAAAGCAAGTTTCCGGAATATCGAGGGAATGGAAGCATACCATAATGGTGAAGCGGATTCCATTTCTGGAATTGAAGTAGTCGATGAAAAAACATTAAAAATCACATACAAAAAGGCTACACCGTCACTCTTAACCGGTGGCGTTTGGATTTATCCAATGGCAAAGCATATCTTCGAAGATATGAAGATAACTGAAATTGCCGAATCACCGGAAGTACGGAAAAACCCAATCGGATTCGGTCCGTATAAAGTGGACAGTATTGTTCCTGGTGAGTCTGTTGTATTGAAGGCAAATGAAGACTACTGGCGCGGGGAACCAAACCTGGACGAAGTTGTCATAAAAGTTATTAATCCAAATACGGTTGTTCAGGCAATGGAAAGCGGAGAGGTCGACTTGGTAAGTAAGTTCCCAACGGATCAGTATCCGGAAAATGCTGACTTATCCAATGTGGAGTATATTGGCAAGACTGACCTTGCCTACACGTATATTGGCTTTAAGCTAGGTACATGGGACAAAGAAAACAAACAGGTAAAACCTGATCCGGATGCCAAAATGGCGAATAAAAAACTTCGCCAAGCGATGTGGCATGCAGTTAACAATGAGGAAGTAGGGAAGAAGTTCTATAATGGGCTTCGCTGGAATGGTACGACGTTGATACCACCATCCCATCCTGCCTATCATGATGAAAGCAATCCAGGTCGGGAATATGATCCGGAGAAGGCCAAACAACTGTTGGATGAAGCCGGCTATGAAGATGTCAACGGCGATGGGGTTCGTGAAAACCCTGACGGTGAGGAATTAACCATTAATTTCGCTTCAATGTCAGGCGGTGACGTGGCTGAGCCAATCGCAAACTATTATATTCAGGCCTGGAAAAACGTTGGGCTTAATGTCGAGTTGGTAAATGGACGCTTGCTAGAATTTAATACGTTCTACGATAAAGTAGGCCAGAGTGGTAACGATGACCCGAATGTTGACATCTACCAAGGGGCATGGAGTGTCGGTTATGATGTTGACCCAACTAGTCTTTATGGCCGCAAAGCATTGTTTAACTTCTCCCGCTACGCAAGCGAGGAGAACGATAAACTTCTGGAAAAAGGTGTTTCAGAGAAGGCGTTTGATCAGGAAGTACGCCAGGAAATTTACAATGAATGGCAGGAACTGATGGTTGATGAAGTACCGGTATTCCCGACATTGTATCGTTCATTAATCGTTCCGGTAAACAATCGTGTTGTCAATTACGACTTGCATGCTGATGACATGTCAACTGGTGATACGTACTTGTACGAACTTGGCGTCACACAGGAAAAACCAGTTACAGCCGAGTAAGTCATAGGTTTAAAAAAAGAGAAGATGCCTGTTAAAAAGGCATCTTCTCTTTTTGTTATCAACAGATTGTTTCACCGGGTTACAATTATGTCAATAAACCCCTTACAAATACAATGAAAGCTTTTTTTGCAATCAATCTATTAAAATTGTAATATTTCTTCGGTAGTCTGGTAATCCTTGTAATGGACTTTTAATTGACCTGTAACTGCATAGCCTTTGGGGCTGTGGTAGTATGGGCAATGCAGAAATCAAAGGAGGGACTACCTTATGAAGAAACTGGCAGCTTCGATTGTTGCGGGTGTCTTTATGGCCGGCGCAGCACTGACCAGTGTATCGGCAGAAGAATATACCGTCGAAAAAGGGGACAGCCTTTGGGATATAGCAAAGGAAAATAATACAACCGTGGAAAAACTAGTTGAAATAAATGAATTGAACACAACGACCATTCAGCCAAAGCAAGAGCTGAACCTGCATGAGACATATCGGGTGCAGCACGGCGATACATTAATCAGTATCGGCGAAGCATATGGCGTTTCGACTGACGATTTGAAGAAGTGGAATGAACTGGAATCAGATTTGATTGTGATTGGACAAAAACTTGACATTAAAGACGCTAATGCTAATGGAAATAAGGCTGCTTCCGCTTCGGAGAACAACGAGGGAGCAGAGCAGCAACAGACGAAAACGAAACAGACTGAGACCAAACAGACTGCAAAAGCTGAAACAAAAAGCAGCAAGGAACAGCCATCCAAGGATAATCCGGAAGGCAAAACAGTTTCCGTATCAGCTACAGCTTATACAGCTGATTGTGAAGGATGCTCCGGTGTCACATCTACGGGAGTGAAC
The DNA here is from genome assembly GCF_042685205.1 of Lentibacillus juripiscarius. NCBI lineage: Bacteria > Bacillati > Bacillota > Bacilli > Caryophanales > Bacillaceae > Lentibacillus > Lentibacillus juripiscarius. Next base: position 19,038 of record NZ_JBHUNA010000042.1, on the reverse strand, counting down.
TTGAATGCCAATCCGAACGCTAAAGTGATCGCCGTTGATCCGAACGTTATTCCCATAGGATCGGAAGTATATGTGGAAGGTTATGGCTATGCAACCGCTGCTGACATTGGCGGTGCCATCCAGGGCAACAAAATTGATGTCCACGTCCCAACGAAGGAAGAGGCTAATAACTGGGGCGTCCGCAATGTTGACGTAACGATTGTTAGTAAATAGGAAATCAAAAAGTGACCCTTGCCGATTGAACAAGGGTCACTTTATTTTTGATGGTGCTGCATAACTGGACAACAATCGCACTATTGGGCGATAACCGCTTTTCGCTCACCATCATCTTTCTTTTCCACCATATCGTTTGAATCATTAATTGTCTGAGTCATACCAATCATGCCGAAGCCGAGAATCAACATCAAAAATACCGCCATTAAGATTTTTCTCACGCTGCCACCCTCGCTTTTTTATTCTCTTCTCCAGTATAGTAAAAAAGACCCGAATGCACCACCTATTTTTGTGACAAACTGACAGGTAAATGTTACAAAATAGTTAATGGAGGGAAGGGTTGCGTATGTTAAGTAACTGGAAGATTGGTGATTCACTCATCTACGCTGCAGCGGCTACCTATGCGATCTCTTTGTTTTACCCATGGGCGTATGTGACTTTTCAAGGCGATGTTAGTGGTTTCACACATCGGGGATATCTCGTCCTCATCTTGTTTGCCTTCCCCATCTGTGCCGTCCTGTTTCGGAAAAAAACTGGCTTTCTCAGTTTAGCCTCATCGATTTCGGCTGCTGTGTTTCTGGTTTTGTACAGTCTGGAAGTAACCCAGAGCTACCGGGGAGAATTAGTCAGTTACCCAACAGCAGGCCTGTATATCGCTGTGACGGCAGCCTCTGTGCTGGTAGTGGGTGTCCTTATCAATAGATGGACTGCCGGCGTAAATGCGCAGCCATAGTATGGGAGTTCCGAACGGTTTCTATTTGTGTTAAACTTTACAGTGTGGCATGAAAATTTTTTGTACGGAATAGGGAATGTGTTTACATAAAAGGAGGATAATTGAATGTCGAGCAACGCATTGCAAACCTTTTTGGATGAAACCATTGCAGATTTAAAGGAAAAAGGGCTCTATAATGAAATTGACCCGCTCGAGGGAGCAAATGGGCCGGAGATAACGATTGACGGGAAAAAACTGATTAATCTCTCGTCCAACAACTATCTTGGCCTGGCAACCGATGAACGCCTGAAAGAAGTCGCCAAAGATGCGGTTGACTCGCATGGGGTTGGTGCCGGCGCGGTCCGCACGATTAATGGAACATTGGATCTGCACCTGGAACTGGAGAAGAAGCTGGCAGAATTTAAAGGGACCGAGGCCGTCATATCTTATCAGTCCGGCTTCAATTGCAATATGGCTGCAATTTCGGCGGTGATGGATAAAAATGACGCTATTCTGTCCGATGCACTGAATCATGCATCCATCATTGATGGCTGTCGCTTGTCCAAAGCAAAAATTATTCCGTTCGAGCACTCGGATATGGATGATTTGCGTGAAAAAGCAAGGAAAGCGGTCGAGTCCGGCCAATATAATAAAATTATGGTCATTACCGATGGGGTCTTTTCCATGGATGGCGATATTGCCAAACTGCCGCAAATTGTCGGTATTGCCGAGGAATTTGACCTGATCACGTATGTGGATGACGCGCATGGCTCCGGTGTGCTTGGTAAAGGGGCCGGTACGGTCAAGCATT
>NZ_JBHUNA010000042.1:0-17238 GCF_042685205.1 Lentibacillus juripiscarius | reverse complement strand
GTATGTTGCCGGCAAAGCGGAATTGATTGACTGGCTGAAAGTCCGCTCACGGCCATTCCTGTTCTCGACAGCAGTATCACCAGCAGACGCTGCAGCAAGCACGAAAGCAGTCGAATTGCTGATGGAATCCACTGATTTGAATGAAAAACTATGGGAAAACAGCAACTATCTGAAGGACGGGCTGAGAAAGCTCGGCTTCGATATCGGAGACAGTGAAACACCGATCACGCCATGCATTATCGGCGACGAAAACGCGACACAGCAATTTAGTAAGCGGCTGAATGAAGAGGGAGTTTACGCCAAATCCATTGTATTCCCAACCGTGCCGCGTGGAACAGGCCGTGTGCGCAACATGCCGACAGCTGCCCACACGAAGGAAATGCTCGATGAAGCATTAGCCGTTTATGAAAAGATTGGTAAAGAATTGGGCGTTATATAAGTTAAAGAAGCCGGTGTCCGCTGTTTTTCAGCGAACGGGTGCCTGATAAGTTCGTGGCAGCGTAGCTCCTGAGTAGCGGACTTCCAAAGCATGTGGTGACTTCGACGTTCGATACAGGACGTGTCGGTATTTAGTCGAAGGTCCTCCATCGAAGTGTCATTTTACCGGACTTTTTGAACAACCTTTAAACAGAGACATCAGATAGAATTTGCAGCGGAAGAAACAGTAAGGGGAAACGTTATGAAGAAAATACTTGTTACAGGAGCTCGGGGACAAATTGGATCTGAGCTGGTTACAACATTACGTCAGCAATACGGAACAGCGAACATCATTGCATCAGACATCCGGGAAGGGCAGGCGGAAGAAGGCCCGTTTGAAACGCTTGATGTCACGGATGGAAAAGCATTATATGATGCAGCGGAAAAACATAATGTCGACACGATTATGCACCTGGCCGCGCTGTTATCAGCCAAAGCCGAAGCGAATCCGAAGCTCGCTTGGGATTTGAATATGGGTGGGCTGATGAATGCGCTGGAAGTTGCCAGAGAGCTTAATCTGCAATTTTTCACACCAAGTTCCATCGGCGCATTTGGTCCAACCACCCCGAAAAAAGGAACACCACAGGAAACCATCATGCGCCCAACGACGATGTATGGTGTGAATAAGGTTGCCGGTGAATTATTGTGTGATTATTACTACTACCGTTATGGGGTGGATACCCGCGGTGTCCGGTATCCGGGGCTCATTTCCTATGAAACACCACCCGGCGGAGGAACGACCGATTACGCCGTTGAAATTTATTATGAAGCAGTCCGCAACCGGCAGTACACGTCGTATATCGATGCCGGCACTTACATGGATATGATGTACATGCCGGATGCATTGCAGGCAATTATCAAGCTGATGGAGGCAGATCCGGACAAGCTCGTGTACCGGAACGCCTATAATATTTCTTCCGTATCCGCAGCACCGGAGGATTTTGAAAAAGCTATCCAAAAGCATATACCAGACTTTACGCTAGATTACGATGTGGATCCAGTCCGCCAGCGAATTGCCGAAAGCTGGCCAGACAACCTCGATTCCACAGCAGCCGCCAAAGAATGGGGCTTCCAGGCAGAATATGATCTCGACAAAATGACAGCAGACATGCTCGAAAAACTATGCACGAAATAAGATTTATAGAAAAACGTTCCCTCACTAGCCGGAGGGAACGTTTTTTTGTTGGGGTCGGGGACGGGTTCCTTGTCCCGGGTTGGGTTCGGGTCCGAATGGAGTGATTTAGCGTTGAATCGAGCGAGAGCAGTGCCAAAACGAGCGAGAGCGGAGCCAAATCGAGCGACGCCCGCCAAAAGTCGCGCGAAAACCAAGAAACTCGCGCGTCTCGGCCCAAAAGTCGCGCGAAAACCGAAAAACTCGCGCGCCTCGGCCCAAAAGTCGCGCGGCCCGGCCCGAAAGTCGCGCGAAAACCAAAAAAGTCGCGCGTCCCGAACCGAAAGTCGCGCGAAAACCAAAAAAGTCGCGCGTCTCGGCCCAAAAGTCGCGCGAAAACCAAAAAAGTCGCGCGTCCCGAGCCGAAAGTCGCGCGAAAACCGAAAAAGTCGCGCGGTCCGGCCCAAAAGTCGCGCGACGGCCCCGCCGAACCAAGCCAACCTAAAAAGAAGAAATCGGCTGGCCAGCCGATTTCCTTCTCCTACTCAACACCCAGCAATAATCGAGCCAGATGCACTTATGCTGTATACATCGCTTCTACCTTTTCTTGCAGCTCTTTGTCTGCAATATACTCGTCATAGCTCATTTCTTTATCCACGATGCCGTTTGGTGTGATTTCAATCAGCCGGTTGGCAATCGTTTGAATGAACTCATGGTCATGTGACGTGAACAAAATGGAGCCTTTGAATTTTTTCAGGCCGTTGTTCAACGACGTGATGGATTCCAGGTCGAGATGGTTGGTCGGCTCATCCAGAACCAGCACGTTGGCGTTCGACAGCATCATTTTCGACAGCATGCAGCGGACGCGCTCACCACCGGACAGGACACTTGCTTTCTTCAGTGCCTGTTCGCCTGAAAATAGCATGCGGCCAAGGAAACCGCGCAGGAATGTCTCGGTCTCGTCTTCCGGTGAATATTGCCGCAGCCAGTCGACCAATGGCAGGTCATTCCCGTCAAAGTAGGCGGAATTATCCCGCGGGAAGTACGATTGGGAAGTCGTTACCCCCCATTTGTACGTGCCGGCATCCGGTTCCATGTTGCCCATCAAAATTTCGAACAGCGTCGTCTTGGCAATGTCATTTTTTCCTACGAATGCAACTTTATCATCCTTATTTAATGTAAAGCTGACATTGTCGAGCACTTTTTTGCCGTTGATGGATTTGGTCAGTCCTTCGACAATCAATAGATCATTGCCGATTTCCCGCTCCGGCGTGAATGCAATATACGGATACCGCCGTGATGATGGTTTAATGTCATCGAGCGTAATGCTGTCCAGGAGCTTTTTCCGTGAGGTTGCTTGGCGCGACTTGGACGCGTTGGCGCTGAAGCGCTCGATGAAGGTTTTGAGTTCTTTAATTTTCTCTTCCTTCTTCTTATTCTCTTCTTGTGCCATTTTTTGAGCGAGCTGGCTGGATTCGTACCAGAAATCATAGTTGCCGACGTAAATTTCAATTTTGCCATAGTCAACATCGGCAATGTGTGTGCATACCTTGTTTAAAAAGTGGCGGTCATGGGATACAACAATGACCGTGTTCTCATAGTTAATCAAAAATTCCTCCAGCCACTGGATGGCATGGATATCAAGCCCGTTTGTCGGCTCATCGAGAAGCAGAATTTCCGGGGTGCCAAAGAGAGCTTGAGCGAGCAATACTTTTACTTTGTGCTCCTCAGGCAGGTCGGCCATTTTTGCCGTATGCAGGGATTCATCAAGCCCAAGCCCCTTTAGAAGAACAGCTGCATCGGATTCCGCTTCCCAGCCGTTCATTTCGGCAAATTCGCCCTCAAGCTCGGCAGCGCGCATGCCATCCTCTTCGGAAAAGTCAGGCTTCATGTAAATGGCGTCTTTTTCTTGTTTGACTTTATACAATTGTTCATGCCCCATCAGGACTGTTTCCAGCACATCGTATTCTTCAAATGCGAAGTGGTCCTGTTTCAATACAGCCATCCGTTCACCCGGTGTCACGGATACATTGCCGGATTGTGGATCCACTTCACCGGAGAGCACCCGCAGAAAAGTTGACTTGCCGGCACCATTTGCGCCAATGACCCCATAGCAATTGCCGGGGGTGAATTTCAGATTGACATCTTCGAACAGTTTCTTATCGCCATATCGCAAACTTACATTATTCACAGTTATCATGCGTCAACGTCCTCCAAAAAAATAGAATCAATGTAAGCGTACGAAATTTAAGCCAATTCGTCAACGTATACACATGGTTTGAGCCACATCCTTAAAGAGTCCGGCACTTCCTCCGATAGAAAACCAGCTTTATCGCATGAATGTCGAAAAAAAGACTATTCATTTTTTCGATTATATGAAACAATTAGGAAAACTGCCTTTAATGGTTGGAACCAAGAGGCGCTATCATGATGAAGGGGGAAGGCGATGAGTTCGAAAACCGTTTATTTACTTTTCACGGATACCGGTACTTGCTTGGCCCGGGTGATTAATTTCGTTACACGTCAGCCGTTAAATCATGTTTCCATCACGTTTGATCCGGAATTGCGGGAGGTATATAGCTTTGGCAGGAAGCGCCCACGCAATCCATTTATTGGCGGGTTCGTGAAGGAGGATGTCCAGAGTAGTTTCCTAAGCAGCTCGGACTGTGCGCTGTATGCCTATGTACTGACGGAAGAAGATTGCCAGCGGGTGAAAAAACGGATTGCCGAAATTGAGAAAAATAAACGCCATTATAAATATAATTTCATTGGGCTGTTCGGTGTGTTGCTGCAGATTAGACTGCGCCGGGACAATGCTTTATTCTGTTCACAGTTCGTTGCAACGGTTCTTTTGGATGCCACAGCGGTAAATTTCTCCAAACCAGCTTGTTTCATGACACCGACAGACATCCGGAATCATAAAGGTATGCGGCTGGTATATGAGGGGCGCCTTGCTGACTATTGGCACAATGGGTGGCGATCACCACAACAAACAGATGCAGGTACGCCAGACAAGAAAACAATGGTGACGCCACTGACTAAAAAAATCAAGCGGCTTGTCATCCGTTAAAAGGAAGCTTACAGTAGGGGTGAAGCTTCTTTTTTCAGCAGGCCCCAACTGGGTTAAACCCGGAGCTGCTGCTGAAAAGACTTTGAACAAGAATTTAGAGGTGAAAGACGATGGAACGGGCAAACAACTACCGTCTGCTGCAATTGCGTGAAATACTATTCAACAATACGGATGAGTGGAATGAGCTTGGCATTGACGAACTGATTGATAAGCTGCGGCAGACGATGGGGGAGCGGGCGGTATTTGACCGGCGGACCGTCAAGCGTGATCTGGCTACACTTGATGACATGGACTTTGAAATTGTCCGCAATACGGGGAAGTTTGGCAAGACCCTCTATAGCCACCAGTCGCGTTTATTCGAGACATACCAGCTGCGGCTGATTATTGATGCGATTCTGTCCGCCCGTTTCATTACGACCAATGAAAAGAAAAAGTTAATCCAAAAGGTAAAAGAACTGACAAGCAGGCCGATTGCCAAAACATTGCCTGAGCCGATTTTGTTCAGTCAATCGTCCAACATGGATTATGAACTGGTCAAGCTGAATATTGACCGTGTGCACCGGGCAATATCGGAAGGCAAAGTGCTTACGTACCAGTACGGAAAATTTAACGTGAAAAAGGAATTTGTCTACCATCGGGACGGGATGATTTATCATGTGGAGCCATATGCGCTCATCTGGCAAAACGATTATTACTATTTAATCGGCCTATTCCAGGATAACGACGAAATTCGGCACTATCGCCTTGACCGGATCCGCAACATACGTGTAAGTGACGAAACGTTCAAAAAGCGGGATTTCGACTTGCAGGAGTATGTAAGTCAAAGTTTTCACATGTTTGCCGGGGAGGAGATGTGGATCAAAATCCGTTTCCATAATGAGCTGATAAATGTTGTGCTGGACAAGCTTGGATATGATGCGGATATCCGGGAGCTTGATGATGAGCATTTTGTCCTGTCAACGAAGGCCAAACTGTCCGATGGGCTCATCAGCTGGATACTGACGTGGGGTGACCGTGCCAAAGTTCTCTCGCCAGATCATCTTGCCGAGCGTGTCCGGGAACAGATAAACAGGATGCAGGATATGTATGCCGGGGAGTGAAGCGCTAAGGGAAGGGCCGGCCCTGTATGTCGGGGGCCCTGTGCACTTAACCAAATGTATTATTCGGTGTGTCCGCTCTCCAATTCGATCCCCAATGATTCGTAAGGCACGTCGATTTTAAAGGACAGATTGTTGGCTTCCAGGTCAAAGTGCTCTACACTGATCCGAAAGTTACTCTTGATCTGCATATCGGTTACGGCTACATAGATTTCTTCATTCGCCGGGTCGACTGTCACCCATTCCGGCATCGGCAAGTACTTCTTTAAATACTCCATAATTTTTTTGTTAGGAAGCTGGAGCTGTCCGACGGAGATGGATTTTTGCTTCAGGATGACATCCCCATTTTCCTGCACGAATGGCTCCAGATGAACGGATACCGGGACAGAAGAGGAAAATACAGGGAGCTCCCCGACCAATTTCACATCATCATCCAGTGTCACTCGATAATGGTGGCTGCTTTCTTCCAGCAGTTTATCGATATAGGCATTCACGAGTTCATTCAAATTCTGCTTGGTTGTACGGACGACGAATTCGGAACTGCGGCTGCTGTCTTCCTTTTCGGGCTCAGGTGTATCCGTTTCGGGAACAGGCCAGAACAGCAACGCGGCAATAAATAGGAAAATGAGTGCGTTCGCGCCGCACAGCCAGAAAAACAGCCGCTTCCATGTATTTTTTGTCTTTTTATCTTTCGGCAATGCCTGCACCCCTTCTAATCGGTGATATAATCCAGTACGCGTCTGGCAAACAATTGATAGCCCCGGTGATTAGGATGGAAATGATCATCCGCGAGTAAGTCGTCATCGCCATCTGTCGTGTTAAACAAATCGGCTATCGGGATAAAATTCGTTTGCTTAAATTGGGATGTGACCGTTTCCCCTGTCTGATTCCAATTTTTAACGATTGTATTAAGTTCTTCAATGTCCTGAAAGTAGCGCCCGAACGGGTTATAAAACCCAATCAGGTAAATAGCCGCATCGTCATTCAGATCCTTCATCGTCTGAAAAATCTCCTGAAGCTGTCTTTTGTACGTCTCCTGTGGCTGTTCGAAGTCGCTCATCTCCAGGCTGGTGAAATTTTGCTTCAGTACTTGCATAATGTCGTTGGCGCCAATCGTGATCAGGATAATGTCCGCCCTTTTGATGGATTGTTCAATTTCCGGTTTATCCAGACGCTTTAAAAGCTGATCGGATCGATTGCCGCGCTTCCCGTAATTATCGAAGGAGACGAGCTGCTTGTTCTGGTTGATTTTGCCTTCCAGAATGCCGACATACCCGCCTTCCACGACGTCATCCCCGACGCCTTGTGTCAGTGAGTCACCAATCGCGGTTACATGCATTTCTTCTTTTGTGAAAAAGTCCATCGTGCGCTGAACAGCCTCGTTTAGCAGTTCCTGCAGCTGGGAGACCGGCTCCTTAGTTGTTTCGTCAGGCTCTTCATCCTGCGCTTGAACGGTTTTATTGTCCGATTCGTCTTGTTCGGCTTCATCTGCTTTTTGTTCTTTCTGCGTGCTGGTATCCGCATTCGGACTGATCGGGCTTTCCGGCTGCTGCCACAGCAGAAAGACGCCCGCGACAAGAACTAATAAACTAAAAAAAATACCGAATTGCTTCTTGTTCATACGTTTCACACCTATGCTGTATAATCCTTGCTGCCGGCACCAGGTTTGCAAATAAGGAATTGGCGCCAAGTCTTTCCTGACGCAGCTGGTGAGGCTATGTTATAGTGTGCCAGCTGTCTTCTCCTGCCGTAAAGAAATTAGTGATTTGGAGCTTGGGTGGATGCTTGTATTTAAACGGTTACTACCAGTATTATTTATCCGTTTCTTTCATTATACCATGCTGCATAGTAAAAATAATCCCCGATATATCCTATGCCCCAACATACACATCCGCCCTTTCACGAAGGCGGATGCTGGTCGGTCCGGATGGCGGACGGGATTAGAAGGCAGTCAAAAGTTGGAACAGATTAATGCTTCCGTGCTCTGGGGTTGATCGTAGCTGCCGACGGGTTGATTCATGTCGCTGACGGTTGATTAAAACGTTTACGGGTTGATATATCCGGGGCACGTGTTGATATCCTGCGCCGACCAGTTGATTCATGCCACAAATCGGACGATATCTCACAGCCTTTTTTAATGCGACTGTAATCATTTCAATTAAAAAAGGAGCTTTGCACGGTGTTACGTACAATAGCTCTTTTCTAATTACAGATGCGGCTGTAAAAGCAATCTTAATAGGCTGATACGGTTTCACTTTTCAAAAAGGAACGGATAAGCGACCCCCACTTATCAAATTCAGTCAGGAAGCCGTCGTGGCCAAAATCTGTCTGAATATGATGATAGGTGCTGTTAGGCAATTCATTGGATAACTGCTTGATGACGGGGGGTTCATAGACGAGATCTTTGTCAAAGCTCATGACAAGTGTTGGCTGGTGCAGCTGTTTGGCCGCTTGTTTCCAGCCGCCGCGGCCGCCTCCGATATCATGATTGTTCATCGCCTCCAGCAATGTAAGGTAGCTATTGGGATCAAACCGGCTAATCAGTTTTTGCCCCTGATAATCCAAATAAGTGCTCACGTCAAATGCATCGTCGGTCTGTTTTCGGCCGAACCGCGCCCTGAAAAGATCCGGACTTCGGTACGTGACCATGCCAACCATCCGGGCGACAGCAAGCCCGTTCACTGCATCGTAATGACCACTTTGCCAGTTTGGGTCCTGCCTGATAGCAGTACTGGCGATATGGTTGAAGGCGATGCCATAGTCAGAGAAAACCGGTGTTGCTGCAAGGACAATGAGTTTTTCCATGAAGTTTGGATAGAGAAGGCCCCATTCCAGTACTTGCATACCGCCGAGCGATCCGCCGATGACCGCTTCGGCTTCTGTGATACCAAGCTTTTTCATTGCCTGATGCTGTGCATGGACCATATCCCTAACGGTAATCGGGGGAAAGTCACACGCATAGGCGCTGCCGGTTCTCGGGTTAGTAGAAGCGGGTCCAGTTGATCCGTCACAGCCGCCAAGGACATTGAGGGTCAGCACCCGATAATGGTCTGTATTAATCGGTTTGTCAGATCCAATCAGCCCGCTCCACCAGCCGGGATTGGTCTCGGTGCCAATAGCCAGATGGTTGCCTGTCAGTGCATGGCATACCAGAATAACAGGTGCGTCAGCCGGTCCGCTCCGTTCGTAAGCCATCGTAACATCAGCAATCGTGTCGCCTGATTCTGTCTGGAAAGGACCAATGGAAATGCTTCCCGTTTGCATCCTGGTGGCCGTGTTGTTCATCTGTGACCCGCTCCTTTTTCACCAAATTAATTTCCGTACAAAAGCCGGCCCGCATACCGTTTGCCCATCATCATCCGATGAAGACAAACGGACGGGCCTATACCTATATCAAACGTTGACAACTACTTGCTGGGCATTGCCGCTGCGCAGGCGTGCGGCTTCTTCAAAAGCATCTTTACCGGAAATAACGGTGATGCCTGCTGCAGTGGCTTTATCAACGGTTTCCGCAGCTGGCTGGGGCTGGACAGTCCACAGAATGCTGCCACCTTTTTGCGCCAGCTGGTCAATTAGTTCTGGTGCCAGCGACGCGTCTGAAGTCAGGACAGCATCAATTGTTGCAGGAGTTTCCGGCAATTCGATGCTGGCTGCTGCATCGGCGCTGGTTGTCTCGATACGAACGATTTGGAATCCGAGCTGCTCCAGCTGTTTGGCCTGACGGGACGCACTATCCGTTTCACCTTTTTCAATAACAGCGATCGTTTTTTTACGGAGCCCTCCATCGGCCCTGTCAAACGGTGATGAAAGAAGCCAGCTGATCGCGTCATCTTCAGTTGTCTTGATGGTTGGCGCTTCACCGGTTGCTTTGGCGATGGCCTGATCAAGATCTGCCAGCGTGTCTTCGGTTGATTCCAGTCCAATTGCCAGACGGACAAGTTCTTCCGTTACACCGCTTTTGACAAGATCCTTATCACTAAGCTGCTGGTGGGTCGTTGAAGCCGGGTGAATAATTAGTGATTTGGCATCACCAACATTGGCAACGTGTGACCAGAGTGTGATGTTGTCAATCAATTTTCTTCCGGCGTCACGTCCGCCTTTAATGCCAAATGTAATAATCGAGCCATATCCATTCTGCAAATATTTTTTGGCCATTTCATGGGACGGATGGTCTTTCAAGCCAGGGTAATTGACCCATTCCACGGCTGGATGCGCCTGCAAGTAAGCAGCAACTTTTTCCGCATTTTGGTTATGACGTTCGATGCGCAGATGGAGCGTCTCCAATCCCTGAAGCAGCAGAAAGGCATTTTGCGGACTTAAGCAGGCACCGATGTCACGCAGCATCTGGACTCTTAATTTCGTCGCAAATGCAGCTGGTTCAACGTCGACATACCGCAGGCCATGATAGCTCTCATCCGGTTCAGTTAATCCCGGGAATTTGCCATTGGCCCAGTTGAATCGTCCGCCGTCAACAACAACACCGGCGATGGCTGTTCCGTGACCGCCAATCCATTTTGTTGCAGAGTGGACGACAATGTCAGCGCCCCATGTGAGCGGTTTGGTGACATATGGTGTTGCAAATGTATTATCAATAATCAGTGGAATACCGTGGTCATGGGCGATACTGCCAATTGTCTCGATGTCGAGCACATTCAGACTCGGGTTCGTGATGATTTCGCCAAAAATAGCTTTCGTTTTGTCAGTGATGGCATTTTGGATTTCATCCGGGTCCGTTCCATCGACAAAAATAACATCGATCCCGTATTTTGGCAGCGTGTTCGCGAAAAGGTTGTACGTGCCGCCATACAGATTGCTGTCGGCAATGATCTCATCACCGCTGCCTGCGATATTCAGAATCGAAAGCGTAATGGCCGCCATGCCGGAAGAGGTAGCCACTGCAGCTGATCCGTCTTCCAGAAGTGCTATCCGCTGTTCGAATGCGTCAATCGTCGGGTTGCCGATACGAGTGTAAATGTTTCCCGGTTCCGCTAATCCGAACAGATTTTGCGCGTGCTCGGAGTCCCTGAATACATAGGATGTCGTCTGATAGATTGGCACCGCCCGTGACCCTGTTGCCGGATCCGGCTCCTGCCCGCCATGCAGAAATTGTGTTTCCTGATTGTGCAGATGAAAGTTTGTCATAAAAAATTCCTCCTTTTGGGTTACGTACTTTATTTTTGAACCTGTTCCATTTCGTCTGGAGGAAGAGGAGAAATGAAAAAGCCCCCTTCCATAAGAGAAGAGGGCTTTGTGTTTGAAACCGTCCTCCTCTTATCTTCCAGATCTCTACTGACCTGTAGGATTTAGCACCTTGCAAGACAAATCTTGCCGGTTGCCGGGCTTCGCAGGGCCTATCCCTCCACCGCTCTTGATAAGAGATGAAATTGTATTAATTTAATGAACATTATATACATGTGTTCATCTGAAAGTCAACAGGAAAATTGAAAAAAGTTAATTTCCTGCCTGACGCCGCACTGGCCTGCGATAGGTTGCACCCATATACAGGATCAAAGCAATCCAAATGAGCACAAATGATAACAAGTGTGCTGTGGAGAACGTTTCCCTGTACACAAACACACCGAGGATAAGCATGATGGTCGGAGCAATATACTGCAAAAAGCCAATCATCGATAATGGAATCTCTTTTGCTCCGAACGCAAACAGAAGCAAGGGCACAGCTGTTGCCACACCCGCACCAATCAGCAAAAGCCCTGTACCGGAAAACATAACAGCGCCCGATAGAGACTCCCCACTGAATAGAAACAGATACAATAGCGCCAGCGGAGTAACGATGATCGTTTCAACCGTCAGCCCGAACATGGCGCTGATATCCACCGTTTTTTTCAGCAGCCCGTATAAAGCAAACGTCAATGCCAACAGAATGGAGACCCATGGAAATACCCCGAAACTGACAGTCAGGTTAATGACGCCGATTGCGGCCAAAATGAATGAAAAAATTTGCCGCCGTGTCAGTGTTTCCTTGAGCACGACCATTCCCAGCAGGATACTGACAAGCGGGTTAATGTAATAACCGAGACTGGCCTGAATGACGTGATCATTATTCACCGCCCAGATGTAGGTGAGCCAGTTCATACTGATAACGACCGATGCCAGCGAGATACCGATCAGTTTCTTTTTATCTCTCAGAATGACTTTACATTCATGGATGAACGGCCTCCATTTCCTTACAGATAATACAACAATAATCATAAAGACAAATGACCAAATGATACGATGAGCAAGTATTTCACCGGCCGAAACCGCATCCAGCAGTTTCCAATAAATCGGCAAAAATCCCCACAAAATATACGCACCTGTCGCATACAAAATGCCTATTTTGTTTGCCTGGTTCATCTCGGGAACCCCCTTTATTCAAATGATTAAAACTTAATGAGTGCAGCGCTGATGAGCTGTCTTTTTTGCGCAGCAAACAGGCTGTCGTGTGTTTGTAAATAAGCCAATTTTAGAATCTATTTTGAAAAAAGGCAATTATGATGCACTGCAATGGGAGCATATTTTTGTGGAATGGTTCCTGGCACTTTTTTTGCGGCATAGTGAAAGATACTTGCGCTAATGGGATGATAGCTTTGCTTTAAGGTTGATACTTACAAACTGGTTAATACTTGCGGGCGACCGGTTGATATTTCCCGCATTCGGGTTGATTCTTCCGTAAACTAGTTGATACTTGCGGGTGACCGGTCGATATCCTGCGCGAACCGGTTGATATATCCCGCATTCCGGTTGATTCTCTCGTAAACGGGTCGATACTTGCGGGCGACCGGTCGATATCTCATGCGCACCGGTTGATATCTCCCGCATTCCGGTTGATTCTCTCGTAAACGGGTTGATTCTCGGCAGCAACCGGTCGATATTCCGCGCAAACCGGTTGATATCTCCCGCATTCCGGTTGATTCTTCCGTGAACGGGTTGATACTTGCGGGCGACCGGTTGATATCCTGCGCGAACCGGTTGATATCTCCCGCATTCGGGTTGATAATCTCCGCAAATAGGTCGATACCCCCACGAATAAATGGATAACCCTGCTATCGGACACCCTCCCAATTCAAACAGTATCTTTTTCATCACCCTCAGTAGAAAAAACGCTTTCAAATTACTGGCAAATGGAATATGATAATAGTATAGAAGGTTGTTAGTTTTCAGATTTCAAACAGGGAGGTATTTTGGCGATGGCGAATAACGATAAGTATTTTGAAACGTCTGTTATCCATGATGGCTATAATCCGGACTATATGCTGGGGAGTCTCTCAAGTCCTTTGTTCCAGACATCGACGTTCACGTTTGAAACAGCGGAGCAGGGGGAGCGCCGTTTTGCCGGAATGGAGGATGGTTATATTTATTCACGGCTGGGCAATCCAACGGTCTCAGTTCTGGAGGAGAAAATGGCGGCACTGGAAAATGGGGAGCGCGGGCTGGCATTCGGTTCAGGAATGGCGGCTGTTTCGGCAATTCTGATTGCGCTCACAAAGGCAAATGATCATATTTTATGTTCGTCAGGTTTGTATGGGTGCACGTTTGGACTTCTGACGATGATGGAGGAGAAGTACAATATAACGCATGACTTTTCCGACATGCGCACGAAAGAGGAGATTCGCTCACATATCAAGTCTGAAACAGCGTGCATCTATGTCGAGACGCCAATCAACCCGACGATGAAGCTGATCGACTTGGAAATGGTAGCCGAGGTTGCACACGAATATAATATCCCGGTGGTCGTCGATAATACATTTTCATCCCCGTATTTGCAGCGGCCGCTTGATTTGGGCTGTGATGTCGTTCTGCACAGTGCTACCAAATACATTGGCGGGCACGGGGACGTCATTGCCGGGGTCGCTGTCGGGAAAAAGGACTTTCTCGATGAGGTGGCGATGACGACGCTAAAAGATATTGGCGGTGTGATGGCCCCATTTGATGCATGGCTGCTGATCCGCGGGCTGAAAACATTGCCGATTCGGCTGGACCGGCATTGTGATAATGCGGAGAAAATGTTCGAGCGGCTCCGTCAGCATCCGAAAGTGGCTCGTGTCTATTATCCGAATGATGACACGCATCCTGATTATCCGATCCGGCAAAAGCAGATGAAACGCGGCGGCGGTGTTCTGTCGTTTGAAATCGACGGGACAAAAGCGGAGGCACAGCAACTGCTGAACAGCCTGAACTTCATCAAAATTGCTGTCAGTCTTGGGGATGCGGAAACATTGATTCAGCATCCGGCTACGATGACCCATGCGGTTGTTCCGGAAGCATCACGCACGGAAATGGGCATCAGTGACCAGCTGATTCGCTTATCGGTCGGTCTTGAGGCTTGGGTGGATGTCTGGGCTGATTTGGAACAGGCATTGAATCAACTGCAAACAGCAGGAACATATACAACTGTAAAGGAATAAACCCCACCTCAAGGTGCAGGCGCCTGTACAAGATTAACGCCTTTCAGCTCTGGATAAGAAAAATGCTAGTGCTTACAGCAGATCAATAACAGAAGTAGTAAAAATAAAAACGCTTAGATGTAATTAGATGTAATTCTGAGCGTTTTTTCAGCTTCTTATTCAACGTGCCGATACTTTAAACCATTCAGACTCTAAAAGTTAAAACATTTTTCCATTTTTAACAGTCTCGAGGTCCGTAATAATTTGATTGATTTGTTTCTTTAGCCATTTGGACTTTTTAAAGCTTAGCAGGTATAAAATTTTAAATAAATAAAGGTCAAACGTAGAAGTACCAACCTTATCCTGATTAGCAATGATATTCATAAGCTCACCTCCAACCTTTTACCGATTAAGTGCTACCGTTAACCATATTATACTCCATATTCAAGAAGGAGAAAACTGCCTATCCACAGAAAAATTGCAATTTGAGTTATGAGATACATTGCAAATTCAAAGGATGAGAGTTTTCGTTCACGTTTCGTTTTTTTCAAATGTCTAACATGAAAAAACGAACACAACAGCAGTATTGCTATAGATAATTCATATATGCTTGCCAAGATGCTAATCAAAAGCATTCCCCCCCTGTTTGATTTAAACAAAACCAGACCATTGTTAAACAATCTCTATAGGAAAAATTATAAACCAACACAAAGTAACTTGCCACGCCGACTTTAGAACCTGTTTTTTTCAATGGAGCAATACCTTGTGAATTCCACCCAGGACCAATTGGTATGTTATTTCTGTTTCGGGATGCTTTCCGGCGGGTATGATGCGGTAAAGGTGCATACGCTAGAAGAAGACCATTGCCGGATTACAGTAGAGAGGAAAATTATGCTATATTAAGGGTGATGGGATTGCTGATAAAGTGAGGTTTTGTCTGTGGGATTCTGGTCACTGTTTTTAGGGTGCATTCTTGTATTTAATATTGCCTTGGCACTGACAATTATTTTTCTGGAGCGCAAGGATGCGACTGCAACATGGGCGTGGCTGATGGTGCTCATGTTCATCCCGATTGCCGGATTCATTTTATATTTAATTTTTGGGAGACGCATCAGCGGCGAGCGTATTTTTACGTGGGATACGAAAAGCAAGCTCGGTGTGAAAAAGGCTGTGCAGGAACAGCTGCGCGCGATGGAAGAGGATGAGTTTCCATTTAAACATCGGGGGCTGTCCGCGTACAAGGATCTTTTTTATTTGCATTTGCGCAATGATGATGCCATTTTCACACAGGATAACAGTGTCCGGATTTTCACTGATGGGGAAGAGAAGTTTGCTGCACTATTGGAGGACCTGGACCGTGCGGAGGACCATATCCACCTCCTGTACTATATTCTCCGGCATGATCAATTAGGCAGAAAAATTGCCGATATTCTGATCAGAAAGGCCAGACAAGGAGTGGAAGTGCGGGTGCTGTTTGATGATATGGGCTCGCGGAGAATAAGCAGGAAGTATCTGAACCGCATGCGCAAAGCGGGTATTGAGATTGAGTCCTTCTTTCCGCCGAAGATACCGAAAGTCAATCTGAAAATCAATTACCGGAATCACCGGAAATTGGCCATTATGGACGGGAAAATTGGCTACATCGGCGGGTTTAATATTGGTGATGAGTACCTCGGGCATAATAAGCGGTTTGGCTATTGGCGTGATACGCATTTGCGTATATGCGGCGATGCGGTGGCAAATATGCAGACACGCTTCATTCTCGACTGGAACCAGGCATCCCGCAATGATATTATGTATGCGGATCGCTATTATGATCATGAACCGTGTGGTGATGTCGGGGTACAGATTGTTTCCAGCGGGCCGGATTCCGACTGGGAGCAGATTAAGAATGGCTATATTAAGATGATTATGTCGGCAAAAGAATATGTGTACATCCAGACGCCGTATTTCATTCCGGATGACAGCCTGCAGGATATACTGCGGATTGCGTCTTTGTCGGGAGTCGATGTGAAAGTTATGATCCCCAACAAGCCGGACCATCCGTTCGTCTATTGGGCGACGATGTCCTATGTCGGGGATCTGCTTAACGCCGGGGCAGAAGTGTATATTTACCAGAATGGGTTTCTGCACGCCAAGACCATCATTGTGGATGGAAAAATTGCCTCCGTTGGCACAGCCAATATTGATGTACGCAGTTTCCGGCTCAATTTTGAAGTAAACGCCTTTTTATATGATCAGGGATTGTCGGAGCGGCTACTCGCGGCATTCAAAGAAGACATTGCCGTTTCCACGCAAATGACAAAGAAACTGTACGTGAAACGTTCGCTGGGCATTCGTTTCAAAGAATCGTTTTCACGGCTGCTTTCGCCGATATTGTAGCCATCCAATGAGTAAACCGTACAAGGATGTGCAGACTAATTACACAACAATAGGTAATAGGAACATGGAGGAATAAATATGGAATCGAAACCTTGCAGAAATTCACTGGCTATTAAAACATCACACGTGCTGCCGCCGGACACGAACAATCATGGGACACTTTTCGGGGGTAAACTGATGGCACATATAGATGATGTGGCCGCTATTGCCGCTGTCCGTCATGCTCGAAAGCTGGTTGTCACCGCATCAACGGATTCTGTTGACTTTCTGGCACCGGTCAAAGAAGGGGACTCCGTCTGTGTCGAAGCATTTGTAACGTGGACGCACACCACGTCGATGGAAGTTTTTGTCAAGGCAGTTACCGAAAATTTACTGACGGGAAGCCGGAAAGTCTGCACGACAGCCTTTTTGACGTTTGTCGCGATTGATGACGATGGCAAGCCGACTTCCATTCCAAAGGTGTATCCGGAAACCGACCAGGAAAAAAAGCTGAATGAATCCGCGCCGGAACGTGCTGAACAGCGGAAGAAGCGGCGGGAGCACTCCAAAGAAATGGCCGCAACATTCGGCACCGATTATCCTTGGAATCAAAATGTATAATTTATCTTTCCGGCTTGACTTTTCAAAATAGCCCTTTTTCCATTATGATAGGTTCATTGTAAAATGAAATGCAACAGCTAAATAAATAGAAAGCCATCGTGAAACCACGTATAATTA
>NZ_JBHUNA010000041.1:80200-89609 GCF_042685205.1 Lentibacillus juripiscarius | reverse complement strand
TTCAGTAATTTCAGACCTTAAAATCAATTGTTTGACTTAGCTATTATTTTTTAATGCAACGCTACTGGAAAAATAAACCTTACCCTCGGAAGTGTTTTTTTCGTGATAGGTGTTTCTCTGTTCGTTGCAACATTCGATGGAAGTTTTGTCTTTAAAGAGCAGTTTCCGTCCTTATCTTTTTTATGTCTTGGTATTGCTTTGTTTTTTGCATCGTCTTTAGCAAAGCGGGATGGATAACAGAGTCAACGTTTATTGCTAGAGGACCGGGGGTGTTGGATTGATTGGTAGCGATA
This sequence comes from Lentibacillus juripiscarius, assembly GCF_042685205.1. NCBI lineage: Bacteria > Bacillati > Bacillota > Bacilli > Caryophanales > Bacillaceae > Lentibacillus > Lentibacillus juripiscarius. The sequence goes on along the minus strand of NZ_JBHUNA010000041.1, from coordinate 89,316 downwards.
TGTTTCTTGGAATCATTATCGTCATTGGTCACTTCGTATTTGCTAGTCTGGGCTTGGCTATATTTTCTTCCATTGTTCTTAAAAGCAAGGTGGTTCAGGGGTACTTTTATTTATGACAGCACAAAATCAGTTATTTCGTGCAACAAGGGATATTGATGTAGAAGTTCTCACCTCAGATAATGAACAACTGTTTATGTCATTGCTGAAGGACTTAAATATACATGTAGTTGGTGGAGTAATGGAGGTACCTCCTTCCGAAGACTTTAGGATTGAGGAGCATCGGTTTGAATTGGACGCGGGGTTTTCAAATATCCGTGTTTATGTACCGGAGATTGAAATGCTTGCTTGTGCAAAGATATTTTCAACCAGGGAAAAGGATTTAATAGACTTGAAAGAGACGACAATACTTGATAATTGTGACAAGGGAAAATTACTGAGAATGGTTGAGGAGTATCGTGGGTACCATACCTATCCAGAAAATCCGGATTTAAATGTGCACCAATTATTTCACATTTTTAGTGAAAAGCGTATATAATTTAATATACAATGGAACCATTTTGGATAGGAGGCCATTTTGCTTATGAGACAGAGTGAAACAGTGTCATATAGAGATTTTCTGGAAGAATTGCAAAAAGAGGCTAACTACCATGAATACGGTGGAACAAGCTATCGCTATAAGACGGCAAGATTATCAGTTGATGTTGCAAAAAGAACCGGATATGTAGATCTTTTCTTCGATAAAAATATGGCAGGCAGATTGGTTGCTCATCTGCTTCAAAAGGAAGATTGGGAACGGGTATCGGATGTTACAAAGTTGCTTCATGCTGTCGCTCTGGATTTAAAAATGAACACCCATCTTTCTGCCGAAGCGAGAAAATACGTTGCTGATAAGCAAAAGCATCGGAAGCAAGTGAGTTTAATAAAACATTAGAAGGCGTGTTCAATAACGAGGATAAAAAGGACGGCAGGCTAAGTTCGCGACGTCCTCGAAAAAGAAACCCACTTGTTCTTCTTTTCCAAGGAGCGGAGAAACATTGAGCTGATTTTTAACAAAGGCCCTTAAAATTTCTTTAAATAACTTAAACGCTTGAATACGAAATCCAAGCGTTTTGCCCTCTTTAATCTAGCGCTGTCTTTTCTGAACAAATAAAAAGGAAACCAATGCAATCAGCAGCTGTTTTTCCTTCTCCGCAAGATTTTTTGCCAAGTCCACGATATCATTATCGATATCCCGGAACAGATTAGTGTATTCATGTGGGAAATACCCATTGAAAAAATGCGCCCATTGCTTGCCATCTTCATCTTTTAATCTGAAATCCCCGGAAAACCCTTTTACATTCACCGGGAGCAGTTTCTCACCTGATGGGTCATAAAGGGTGCCCTTAATCGTCAGGAGACTTTTTAAATCGGTCTGTTCATAAACACCCAGTGTCTTTCCATCCTCAGCATAAATCATCACTGTTGTATTCAGAAGTCCTTTTCGTCTGAAGGTAAACAGCTTTTGGTTCTCGGTTGTGTAAAAACCATATGTCACTGGAAAGATCAATAAAGTTAGCTCCTTGAGAATCAGGTCGAGCGGATACAGCCAGAAAGGAGCACGAACCGGTTTAACCTTGCCGATAAAAGTTCCGTTTTTCTGAAACAGAAGCAGCTGCGGGAAAAAGCCCACATCTTTTTTTATCACTAGATGATCTAATTCCGTTATAGTTACTACTGCTTCCGGTACATGTATGTCCTTGACCTGATGATACTTATGCCGGCTCGTAAAACCGACTGCAATTATAAAACCTAATGGTAAAAGCAATACCGATGCCTCTAGCCAATCCTTCCCGGAGTGTGGCCAGTTAAAAAGAAGCCATACCGCAATAATAGCAAGTACGGCCACTGCTGCCACAACCGTACCTTTCATTCTCCGCTGGTACATTTCAGCTATCATGTAAGACTTCCTCTCTTTCTATTATAGCGATGTGGATAAACTATTTACTTAAGCCCTCATGCGAAGGGACACTATGAAACAACGTTATTAATTGGTTTAGACATAGATCATATGTAACATCCATATGCAGATTGGCGTAAATTAATGATAATAAACTTTTCGTACTTGATTCGTCTAAAGTAAAAATTTTCTTTTTCATTTGTTCTAACGTCAGAAAGCATACATTATGGAAGAACTTATAAGCAAAACTCGGCATTTGCGCAAATGCCGAGTTTTCCTAATATATCAATCATAACATCTTCCAAAGCCTCAGCTCCCTTTTTACCCGGCAAAACTTTTTCAGTCCACCGCCTTTAAATACAGGTCTAAAGAATCCTCTGCTTCCTTTGCGACTAACTGAATAAAATCATCATAGTCCTTTTGGGTATGTGCTTTATCCAATGCCTCGTAATAATCTAATCGATTTTCGACTTTGATGACAATTGGTGGAAAGCCATCTTTCATGAGTTCCAAATTTAGTAATAAGCGTGATACACGGCCATTCCCATCGATAAAAGGATGGATCCCGACAAAAATAGCATGTAACATGGCACCACGAGTAATCGGATGCAACCTTTTCGTTTCCTGTTCATACCAGTTCATGAGCTGTTCCATTTGTTCCTTAATAAGAAATGGGGGTGCTGGCGTAAGTTCGGCACCTGAGATAAACACTTGCTGATCGCGATAAGCGCCTGCATAATCATCATTGATTTCTTTAAGTACCAAACGATGTAAATTTTTAATCTGCCATTCCGATAAAGGTTCGTTTTTTTTCACAATTTCTTCTACATAGGTAATAGCGTCACGATGATTAATAACCTCCAGATGTTCACGCATCGTTTTCCCGCCGACTGTAATGCCTTCAAGTACAACTTTTGTTTCGTTTATCGTCAACGTATTTCCTTCGATGGCATTTGAGTTATAGGTCCATTCAAGCAGTAATTTTTCCCGAAGACTGCTTAATGTATATGTTGGCAAGGGTCGCTTTGCATCAAGGTGATCCTTTTTTTGATTAATTTGTTTAAACATTATATTTCACCTCGCAGGGTTAAGAAGGTATTTTGTACCATATAGAATCTCCATTTCACCCACTAATCAAAACAGCAAGAAGAAGTACTCCTTAAACGCATCTTCTCCAATTTAAACAATTTATCCTGTTTTATTTTCCTCACGCATTTACCATGTCACGTTTCAATATGTCAAGGTGTTACTATATCACGTTGTGACTTATATGGCGATAAAAAGCAAGATAATAGCTTTTGGCTATGTTACCTTAGAGCAACCGTAGTGCTGAAGAGTACAATGGGCAAGGATTAGTAGAACCTAATTACAAGTAAAAGGTATATGATGATTGCAAATTCTGCTATGATAGCACTAGAGCACTGATTCCACTTACGGGTGTACATAGCCCCGCCTGACGGGAATTAGAGTGACGTTAAACCACTACGAGCGAGAGGTGACAGGATGAATAAAAAAGTGATTATTGATTGTGATCCGGGCCATGATGATGCTATGGCTATTCTATTAGCGGCTTCCGATGTGAGCGACCTTAGCATAGAGGCGATTACGACCGTTGCAGGTAATGTTGGTGTTGACAAGAACACGATCAATGCGCTTCGTGTATGCGAACTTGCTGGTCTTGACGACACGTTAGTTGCCAAAGGGGCTGACCGGCCATTGGTTAGGGAGAAATTAGAAGCGGCTCATGTGCATGGCAAAAGCGGTCTTGACGGCACATCCCTTCCAGAACAGCCGGTCAAACAAACTGTCGACGCCCACGCTGTTGATGTCCTCATTGATAAGATCATGGCATCAGATGGTGATATCAGCATTGCAGCGATAGGTCCATTGACGAATATCGCGCTGGCTATGAGAAAGGAACCGCGGATAATTTCCCGCATCAAGGAAATTGCAGTGATGGGCGGCGGTACATACGGCAATCGGACGCCAGCTGCAGAATTCAATATCTATGCGGATGCCGAGGCTGCAAAAGCAGTGTTCGAAAGCGGCACGCCAATCACCATGTTTGGACTTGATGTAACCCATCAGGCGCTAGCTACGGACGAGCGAATGAAGCAATTGGCAGCGATAAACACGCCTGCAGCAACGGCCGTAACGGATATGCTTCATTTTTATTCCGGTGCTTACAAAGGGAAATTTGCCGGCGCTGCTCTTCATGATCCGTGTCCGATTGCATATCTGATTGATCCGACCATGTTCCAGCTGGAGAATGTGCGGGTTGACGTGGAAACAAAAGGCGAATTCACTTATGGCATGACTGTTATCGACGCAGATAGCAGAACAGACCAAAAACCAAACGCCCAATTCGCCCAGCAGCTCAACACACAGCAATTCTGGCAACTGTTTACCGATGCACTAATACACTAAGGTCGTAAAAGCAGCAAAACTGTCAAGCAGATTTCAAGAATTAGTGACTTAAATGGCAGAAAACAGTGGAAGCTGCCAACTATACCTCTTTTAATTATAATCGTAGCCAAACGCGAAAAAGTGGCATGAATTCAAAGAAATTTTTCCTGAATCATGTCACTTTTTCTAAGCTGATTTTCGATTATTGTTATAGAACTAGTCCGTATTGGCGATCCCCAGCTGGGTATCCAGCTCCCCATGAACCGATTCCGTTTGCATATCCTCCCCTTGCAGCCAGTTGGCAAAGTCAAATACAACTGGTTCCTGATTGCCGCCTAATGCAAACCAGGCTTTCCGTTCTTTTGGAAAGTAGGCGGTAGTATGAATCGTGCCTGCCCAGCTTTTGTACAAATCGGAAAATACCCCTTTGTCCGTATCATTCAACAGCCGGAATGCAGCATGTGCGTCAATGGACGTGCTGTTTTCCTGCTGAATTAAGTTTAACCTCCGGCGCGAGTCATCGAGATGGTGGCGGTTTTCATGGGTGAGCAGTTCAAAGTGATTCGTGCATGCATTGGATTTTCGTGCTTCGACTGATCGTGGCGATGCTTCAATGACGTATGTTTCTTCATGTCGATCCAACACAACATAGCTGAACGAACCGCGGTGAGGAAGTTCCTTCAGCAGCTGAATGGCATCATCGACGGTGGCGCATGTTTCCAGAATCATTCGCCCAATCATGTGACAGACAAAGCCGTCACCGGGTTTGAGCCGCTGCATGAAGTTATACCCCATGGTAAGTCCATGTTCGTTCATGCCATCCATGCGGCCGGTGACACGGGAAGCGGGGCCGGCAATGGCATACCCCCGATCCGTTGGCTGAAAGAAGCTGTAACGACCGTCATACGTCTGCGGCTGATAATCGTAATTACGCACCATAAAGTCAGTCCCTGTCAAAATGGAACAGCCGCTTGGTTTTGCGTTTACTCGGTAATGGCCGAAATCGCGGAGTACTTCCGTCATCGGCACACCAAGCGCATCACGCATACCGGTCAGTTCATCCCAGATACCCGGGGCAAATTGCATAAATGCCCTTTTGGCGTCCTGTTCATCGGTTTGAAATCGGGGTTTCCGAATGCGCCAGCTGTCCTGCCGATTGCGCAGCACGGCTGAATCACGAAGCGAGAGCCCCTGTGCATAGCCGAAATCATAATGGGTGCCGCGGAATTGGGTGATTTCACTATGTACCTTCGTCATGCAGATCATCCTTTTTATAACATTACTTCTATTCTATGACAACTTTCAAAAAAAAGAAAATTAATGGCTCCTCAAAAAATAAAATTTGACTTAAAATAAAAATAACAGACTGCTATAATATGAAGTCATATAGTAAAGGAAGGATACACTTGGCTCGGATTATATACATAGAGGACGAGATGGATATTGGACAATGGGTCACAGGAATTCTGAAGGCGAACGGTTACGACGTTACATGGCTAATATCCGGGGAAGAAGCGGATCGTTACATAATGGAAGCGGATGTTATTATTCTTGATGTGATGCTGCCAGGTCTGGATGGTTTTTCGATTGGAAAACGCATCAAAGAGGCCAGAAAGGATCTGCCGGTATTAATGCTTTCTGCCCGAACGGCAATAGAAGATAAGATTGAGGGGCTCCAGTTTGCCGATGATTATGTCACAAAGCCTTTCCATCCCGAGGAGCTGACAGCACGGATTGAGGTACTGCTGAGGCGATTTAACAAGCAGGATGAGGATCTGCTTCTGCAGCACTTAACAGTCAATACTCGGGATCTGCAAATTATAAATAATGAAACAAAAAAAGAGATTCAACTGACCGGGAAGCAATACCAGATCTTCAGCTACTTCCTTCGTCACCTGAATCAGATTCTAACGAAAGAGCAGCTGTATGAAGGTGTCTGGGGGGAGTCTTATATTGATGGTGACAAGACATTGATGGTCCATATTCGCCACTTGCGGGAAAAAATCGAAAAGGATCCGGCCCAGCCAGCAATTATTGAAACGATTCGTGGCATCGGGTACAGGGTGAGAAAATGAGATTTTTCAAATCATTGCAGGCAAAATATCTTCTAATAATCCTAATGGCGCTTTTCGTTGTTCAGATCAGCCTGCTAATATCGGGTTTTATCTGGCTCAATGCAAGTGTGGAAGATGTGGAACGGGGCTACGCCGGGATTGAAGATAAGTGGCATCAAGATGCTGGTGGGATTAAAAATGGTACAGAAGACACTGTCATGCAACTATTCAAGGAATGGAAGCAGGCTTATCCGGAAGCCTCTATGTTTTGGGTGAATGATAACGGTCATCTGTCTGCCGAGCTTAATGTTACGCAAGATTTACCGGCAGAGTGGGATCCGGTCTATACAGCGGAGTTTATTAAGGAACGATATGACGGCAATCCATATACGGTCGTAGCATTTCTTGGACAAGAGCATAATCAGGGATTTATCGTTTTTCAGATTCCCAGGATGATTATGGAAAATGCGAGCAGTGACAAGACTAAGATATTATCCATCACATCTCTGGTACTGATTATTTTGTTTATCATTGTGTCCCTTTTCTTTTTCAGACGTATCCGAAAACGACTGCTGTATTTGCAGAAAGCGATGGCTGTACGGGACGTTGACAATCTGCCGGTTTCGATTCATGTAAAAAAGGATGACGAAATTGGCCAGCTTGAAACGGCCTTCAACAATATGGTTCATGAACTGCGGGAAAGCCATCAGCGGGAACAGGAGGAAGAACAGCTTCGGCGTGAGCTGATTGCTAATCTGTCACACGACTTGCGAACGCCTTTAACGAAGATGCGGGCGCAGATAGATACTATCTCTAATGAGGGCTTGTCCAATGACGTTTATCAAGCTTTTCACAGGCTGGAAGGCTCTATTGATCATATTGACAGATTGATGGAAAACCTTATGTCCTACACTCTTTTAACGGCAAGCAAAATGAAATATCAGCCTCAAAAAACGGATATTCTCCGTCATGTCCGAACTTCCCTGGCCGCTTGGTATCCGCTTTTTGAGCAGGAAAGCTTTGATATCGATGTCAATTTGGGGCCATTTGAACAGAATGAATGGCTGGTTGATCCGTTATGGATGGACAGGATCCTGGACAACGTATTGCAGAACGTCATCCGCTATGCCAAAGAAGGCCGGTACATCGGTGTGACAACAGAGTCTGCCAGCGGCTATGATGTCATTGTCATTACCGACCACGGACCGGGCATTTATGGTAACGCAGGTGAAAAAGGTGTTGGCATTGGGTTGTCTATTGTCGATATGATGGTTAGGCAAATGGGGCTGGACTGGAATATGGAATCGGGTGAACACGGGACGGTCGTCCGAATTAAAAGAATGAAGCAGAAGCCCCAAGGGGAGACGGTTGATACGTAAGTGCATTTATGGAACAAAGCAGACGGAGATTATCAATTCTCGAAAGACCCCTTGTATCTGCCAGAAGTGATGGCAAAAGTTATATTTACGTAAATTTTAACCCAAACCCAAAATACGCCCAATATGCTTTAACTATACTGAGGACCTTTTACAATTTTTGTGAACCCTATAAATCAGCTGATGGAAAAAACTTACCCAACAAGAAATATGATTGGAATGACATCATATTTCTAAGGTAGTACCAGTTTTTAAATCGTAATTGTTTCTGGATTTCACAATACATTCTGAATTTTTATGTTAAAATAAATTTATGATTTGAAAAGGGATATAGTCTTATTAGCGAAACGATTAATTGAAGAGTAGCATTAACCTGTGTTCGATAATCGGGCCAGATTGTTTAAAAGATAGCGTATGAAAGGAAGTGTTAATCATTACAATTTCATTAATATTTTTAGTGATTGTAGGTGTCATTGTACTTTCAATGTTTATTGTACCTGCAATTGTAGCTATTAGAAAAAGTGAAAAGGGAAAACGCCCTTTTAAAATTTCTTATGTAGTAGTAGGACTATTGATTTTTCAATGGGTGTTTTTTCTAACTAGCGGTTACACTTTACTACCAGTAAACGTTGCCGATGCATTGTTTATACCTGTATGGTTAGTGCTGTGTCTAGGAGGGGCAACCACAGCTATCATTGAGTTCAAAAATAACAAAAATTTTTCTATTCCAGTTGGAGGTTTAACAATAATAAGTTTTTTGTTTAGTGTTCTTGCCTATGGAATAGGAGAAATGTGATTTGGGAAAACAACAATTGGGCGCACTTCTGGAATATAAGACATTGCCAATTTACCATTGTAGGGCCATTTAGCGGAATAAAAGACTAGGTTTCAATTACAACATAATTTAGAATAACTGGGGTAGAAAGTAACCTATAAGAAATCGGGTGTTAAAATGAATTTGTTACTTTGGATAACGGTTGGTTTTATCCTAGTAGGATTTTTTGTCCTTATGTCAATGAAAAAAAGCATGGAGGAAAGAGTTGCTTTAGCAATAGAAAACAAGGACGTTATGGAGGGCAAACAGACATCAACTAAACCTGTTGTTTGGTGGATTGTAGGAGCCACTGTGTGGGGATTAGTAAGTATGTTATTAATCGTGTGGTCTTTTTCTGTTTATGCGTAAATGATGGATGCAATGGAGATAGGCTAAGGGTAAATAATTCATTTTTGTGATAGTCCATATTTAAGCAATCGGGCGCCATTCCGGAATAAGACTTAGTGCCTGTTCCATGTATAAGGGGTTATTGTTGAATAAGGGCGGTAATGAAAATGTTACGTAAAATA
>NZ_JBHUNA010000041.1:0-80146 GCF_042685205.1 Lentibacillus juripiscarius | reverse complement strand
AATTTTAATATTTCGGAGAGTCTTTTTCCTTTATTTTTAACTGTATTTTTCTTTTTTAGTGGTTTAGAAATAGTTAAGGAAGATAAAAGAAAGTGGGGGTATCTATACATTGTTACAGCACTCGTTATGTTTTCTGTTTCAATAAAGGAGTTTATTGGTAACTTTTTATAACAATCAGGTGATTTATCTTTATCTTCAACTATCGGAGCGCTTTCACTGAATAAGAATTGCGCCCAATGTTGCTTTATCAGGACACTTTGCTAAAGAAGGAGGGGTCAAAATTAAAGATGATAAAAATAACGAAGATAGCACATCATTAAAGATTGTATCTTTTTGGTTTTCTATTCCAAGAATTTTACGTGTTGGATTTTTATGGCTGATAATAATCATACTTGCAATATTTGGATGGGTGAAGATAATTACAAATTACTTTTAGAGTGAATAGAGCTTATTCAAGAAAAGGGCGCGAATCAGGAATAAGAATAGTGCTCAAGTTTAATCGATATGATCCTTAACCACGTTATTATTACCTGAAAGGTAGATTCCATGTTTTTTTATATCGCTATATCTATTGGTTTAGTTGTTCTTTTGTTAGTAATGGGGTTCCTTTGGTTAAATCAATGGACAAAAAAACCTGATGCAGATTATGTTTTGAGATTTATTGCTAAAAACCCAGAGAGATCCTCACTCTCCATTATAAAAAATGGAAAAAGCCTTGCGGATGTTCAATCTGATCAATTGCTCTCATTGGCAAGCACAGTGAAGATTATTATAGCCATTGAATATTCTCAACAAGCTGCACATAGTGAAATTAATCCAGCCGAAAAAATTAAAACAGATGATCTGGCACGGTTTTATATACCTGGGACAGATGGCGGCGCTCACGAAGCCTGGTTGAAAACCATGAAAGAACAAGGACTTTTGCAAAACCAAACTGTTTCATTGATGGAGATTGCAAAAGGAATGATGTCCCACAGTTCAAATGCTAACACAGAATTCTTGATGATGCGGCTTGGACTCGACAGAATAAATGCTAATTTTGATAAGCTTCAGTTGTCTAAACATGAGCAAATTTATCCTTTTGTATCAGCTCTTTTTATTCCATATGAAATTGCACATCAAAAGGGGCTTGATATTCATGATAAAAAGGATGCGAAAGAGATAGCGACATACATTGAGGAAATGTCACAAGCAGCCTACATTGAAGAATCCATTAAAATTCATGATAAACTCATTCAAGATATTAATGATTCTTATAAGAGTCAGGTTAACATAAAAGCATGGCACAATATCGAATTTGATAGGCTGTCGTCCAAACGATTTGTCCGTTCTACGACTTTCGAATATGTTTCAATTGTACGGAAAATGAACGAAGGATTGTATTTTCCATTTCGTATTTGGGAGCACTTACAGCCAATTATGGAGTGGCCAATGGACGGAAAGAAAAACCAAAAAAGATTTAAAAGTTTAGGTGGCAAGGGAGGTTCAACGGCTTACATACTTACATATGCTTTCTATGCAGAAGATAAGCAAGGAAATAAAACGGAGTTGGCGGTCTTTTTCAACGACATCTACGGATACGAAACAGTTAAGCTTTCAAACAGTTCTTCTGCTTTTCAGTCAGCCGTGCTTACAGGAAGCCCTGACTGGGAAGATAAATTAAAAGCTTTTTTTGATGGTTGAGCTTGTCCAAGGTTATTCAATAAAAGGGCGCGGTAATTGGTGCGAAACGTTCCTGGCTCAAATGAAATGTGGCCACACAATTTCGGTAAAGGTCAGGCAGTTTCAATTTTATTTTAACTGAAGGGTTATGTCGAGGAGTCGAATGAAAAAGTAACGCTCTGAAAGGCTCCCCCTGCGTCGAATAGCACGCTGTTTAGTAAGAAGGAGTGTGTTATAAGCTCGGCCAATAGGCGCGAGAATTTACCGTAACAGTTCGGCTGACGAAAGCCTACCTGATGGGGTGGTGTAAATCATAGTGCTTGGGTTGAACAGATATGGTGAGAATGCAATGTAAAATACAATAAGATAATGTATTGCTGACGAACTTCTGAATGTACGGGTATAGACGCGCATTATATAGAAATGTATTTACTACCACATGTAGGGTTAGCTGTGGATGAGTAAGAATCGATTATATGAAAATCCACCTTGTGTTATAGGCACACGCAAGGCTAACAGGCTCATAGGAAGCACCTAAGTTTGTTCCACAATAGACATAATTCAACGTTGTAAGCTGATAACGTGGAGGGCTTACTCCCGGTGAGGCGTTGAAAAGGAAAATGATCGTGAGAATAGCGACTGTATAACTTTTCTTCATATCAGTGAAAGTGGTGGCGCAGTACCGCTGAAACGTGTAATGAACGTGGAGGGATAGCCACTAGGCTAATAAAAGATTCATTTAATCATGCAAGGCAAATCTTTAACGGACAATAAGGTTCTTGTAAGACTAATAGAGGTTCACCTTCCACTGGACGGCACCGACTTATTGAAACGGAAGAATTGAGGCACACAAAGTGCCGATGATTAATTGAAATTGGATTAGTTGGAACGCCGTATGCGGTGAAAGCTGCACGTGCGGTGTGAGGTGGGGGGGGAAGCTGGCGATAACTTCAAAGGCTTACCTATCACTATAATAGTTCATGTTGCTGAAATGTGCAACATTGCTTAAGAAGGAACTCAGCAATTAAGAAGTATAGAAATATACAAAAGGAAGGGGGGACATGAGATGGTGCTTTTAAAGTCTTTTGAAAAACCTTTGAATAACATGATCGAGAAAAATGAAAAAGGAACAATAACAAAGGAATATTTAGAAATTAATGGATTACGACAAGGGGTGATCATGGAGTCTTTAAATCAAGGAAAACCATTGTTATTATTTTTACATGGTGGTCCTGGATTTCCAATTTACCCAATCATTAAAGCTCATGGTACCAGGCTTGAACAGTTCTTCGACGTCTGTTATTGGGATCAAAGAGGTGCAGGAATGTCGTACCATGATAAAGAAACCGATAAGCCACTGACTGTTGAACAGCTAGTTGATGATACGATTCAGGTCGTTAACTATTTGAGAGAAAAACATTCACAAGAAAAGGTATTTCTGCTTGGACATTCATGGGGTACCTACCTTGGAAGTCTTGTAGCAAATAAAAAACCTGAACTTTTTCATGCTTATATAGGTGTTGGTCAAGTGGGAGCAGCAAAAGAATCCGAGAATGAGACATATAATTTTATCTTAAAAACGGCAATAAATCAGAACGATAAGCGTGCGGCTAAAAAAATAGAAAAAGTAATATTTGATGAAAATTACTATAAGAATCGTACATACGGCGCAGTTAGAGCAAAATATACAAACAAGTATGGAGTTGGTTTTAAACGTGATGGATACTCAAGTTTTGAAAATCTACGACATGTTTTTTCTTGTCCAAATTATACTCTTAAAGAACGGATGAATATTATTCGAGGGAGTTTTTCCAGTTACCAATGGTTAGGTCATGTCATGGCAACAACTGATTTAGTAGAACTTGTTCCAACGCTTAACCTCCCAGTCTTTATACTTCAGGGTCAGCATGATTATCAAACAACACACACCCAGGCTAAACGTTTTTATGAATCGATAACAGCTCCACACAAGAAAATGTTCACCTTTGAAAATTCATCCCACACCCCTTTTATTGAGGAGCCGGAGCGTTTTTATGAAATTATGCAAGATGAAGTATTGGGAATTATGTAATTTGAATTTTCTGCAAAGGGCGCAAGTAGATTTTACTCCAACTAAATTGTTCATTACATTTTTCACATTTTTGCAAAACAAAATCACCATACTATTAGATCCCCTGAAAGCCTTTAGGATTGTATAATCTATTCAATTATCTCGCCAGATTTGATCAGGAAAGAGCGCAACTCTTATTGCATTTTTGTCTCTTTGACTATTCTACCAATGATGACCTTTGCCAAATTTCGCTCACCCTTTCAAAACATACTTGTAACAATCGGAATAGCACTGTTTATTTTTTTATTGGTTCTTTGTTGATCCCATTTTTTGTTACTTATAAAAAATCTTTGTGAAGTAATACACTTAAATTATCGGGCGCAGTTACAACTCAAATTTAGAGACTACCTAAGAAGCAATGATAAAGCTAGAATTGAATATCAGCAACTAAAAATGAAATTATCAAGGGCAAATAATAATAATAAACATAAATATGCAGAAGTAAAAACCGAATTTGTTAAGTCTGCTCTAAAAAGATAGGAGTGAAGTTCTTCCGTAAAAGGTCGCTATACACTAATAAGGAATGGCCGACAATATGACATATAAGGTCCAGATTGTTTAGGGGAGGATATTATGTTCAAGAACAAAAACAAACAAAAAGAGTATTTACAAGCTATTATTATGTTTATTATATTAGTGATTATTATCTTTGCTTTTGATCTCCCTAAAACTAATTTTATAATAATAGGAATAATAGCTATTTTCATTGTTTTTCTTTTCGAGGTATTTGGTATAAAGAGAAATGATGAAAATATGAGTGGTAGAAAAAGAAATTATATAGGAGCTATTACATTCTTTGTCTTTTTTGCAATAATAATATTTATTTTTGATGCACCAAAAAAAGCTTATGCCATTATAGGAATAATTGTTGTTTCTAATATTTTACTTTATGAAATTTTTAACTTTGGGAATAAAAGTAAAAAGTAATCTTAAGGGTCATATAAGGGGGTTCATAAATGAAATATATTATCGGCTTATATATATCACTTGTATTGATGATGGTTGTCATTTTAATTAATACTACAATATTTGATGATGAATATTCTGGGATAGCAATGTTCATTTCTTTGGGTATCTTCATAATTGGTAACGCATTTTTTATAAATGCAAGACAGCTGAAAGTTACCGAAAAAGAATAACACGAAAAAATATTCAACTAAAGGGCGCTTATTGGGAACAAAGGTTGCTTCCTTTATTGGCTCATTAGGTCATTTTAGGAGTAAGGTTTATTGAACTGAGGTGGGGGATATGAAAATAGGCATTATTATGTTTTTTGTCGGCTTATTAATACTTATGGTAGGTATATATTTGTCTACACACTGGATATTAATTGGGAGTATTAGCGCAGTCATTGGTGGTGGAGTAATGGGAAGCAGCACTTACTTTTGAGCAAAAAAGAATGATAGTCATAGTTGAGCAAAAGGGCGCTAATCTCTAATAAGAATTAGCGCCAATATCGCTTATAAGATCCTCTTTGTGGAATAAGCTATTAGAAAGCGAGGATAAGGATGATACCTTTTAAAATTTCTATCGAGCAATATCGAGGTACTTCTTACAATATTAGTTATTGCCAAGGTAAGCAGATGAATAAATCATTGATCGAAATGTTTTCAAAAATTGTAAATGAAGATGAAATAGACTTAACTGGATTAAAGAATATATATTCCTTACATGCTCCTCATTTAATGAAGAATTGCATGGGATAGTTGATGCAATGGATATCCCATTTAAAAGGGCTGCACTATTTAGTGGTTATGGAACTCCTGAAATCCAGGGTATGGGTTGTTCTTCTATTGTCAACAGTAAAATGCTTGTCAGAAACTATGATTTCTCGCCTGAGGTCTATGATGCTCGTCTTGTTTTTACTCAACCAAATGAAGGGTACGCAAGTATCGGGCATAGCTTGCATGAAATGGGGCGCACAGAAGGAGTTAATGAAAAAGGGCTTGCTGTTGCTTTGCATTTTGTTAATAGTAAAGAAACACAGAATGGACTCACTGCGGGAAGTATAATAAGAATACTACTTGATACATGTAAGAATACAGATGAAGCTGTCAATATGATTAAACAATTGCCTCATTCTTGGAGCTTGGAGTTATAATTTTTCAATTGGCGATTCCGATGGTAATACAGTCGTGGTTGAAGAATCTCCATTTGATATCAAGGTACGAGAAAATAAAAAAATGTTATTCTGTACGAATCATTTTCAAAGAGAAGAGATGAGCCAATTAAACCGAGAACATTTAGAGGGTACCCAAGGGCGATTAAGCTATCTAACTCAAAGCAATTTAGAAAACAAAAATGTCCGACAAGCCTTTTACACTTTTAGGGATGCTTCTACACCTTTGTATAACGAAGCTTATAATGAGTTTTTCGGAACACTTCATACTTTTACATACATATTTGAAGAACATAAAATTTTAACTGCAATCCCTAATGGAGAAGTGTTGGAAATTGATTTTAAAAAATGGTTAAAAGGCACAAATCTTCTAGAAAATGAATTGACTGGCTATCTAAATTACTCTTAACCTCTCTTCAAGAATGGGCACTCTTGGGGAATAAGTATTACACCCATTATTCCTTCATTGTGCTAGATATTATACCAATCTAATTGGGAGAAAAGTTCCACAAACTCGAAATAATATATTATTAGTTGAAAAAACTAAACTTCAGGGAGTGAAGGCTAAAAATGAAAAGGGTTGACGTAGCATACGCACTTATCCATGATAAAAACAATGAAAAAGTCTTGATGGTGAATAACAGAGGTAGTGGCTGGTCACTCCCGGGTGGAGCAGTTGAACATGGCGAAACGTTGGAACAGGCAGTTATTCGCGAGGCAGAGGAAGAAACAAGTTTGACGGTGGAGGTTCAAAATATTATTGCGGTGAACGAAGCCTTTTTTAAAGAAAGAGGACATCATGCTATATTTATAACATTTAAGGCGGAGATTATAGACGGAGAAGCGTCTATACAAGATAAAGAAGAGATTTTAGAAATTGAATGGATAGATATACAAACTGCGAATGAATTAATGCCTTTTCATCCTGGTGGAGTAGAAAGCCTATTGAATTCTTCTTCACCTTATACATTTCAGGGGTAGTCTCTTATTTGCTTAACATTCGGGTGGCTATAAAGCATCTTAGGCAAACGGGAGCAATTTACTAATAATGAACACAAAATACTGTCAGATAAGGTGACTGTCGAATGAATCCGATACTGATTGAGTTTCCAACTGAATTTTATACTGAAAGATTGCTAATTAGAATTCCAAAGCCTGGGGATGGAAAAGCAGTTTATAATGCTATACAAAATTCAATTAACGAACTTAAACCTTGGATGCCATTTGTTCATAGCGAACAATCAGAAGAACAGTGCGAGGTTAATACAAGAAATGCTTATACGGAGTTTATAAGTCGTAACGATTTGAGACTACATATTTTTATTAAAGAAACTGGGGAATTTATTGGATCTTCAGGACTTCATCGTATTAATTGGGATATACCAAAGTTCGAAATAGGTTATTGGATTGATACTCGATATAGTGGCAAAGGATACATAACTGAAGCTGTACAAGGAATTTCTAATTTTGCATTTGGTGAGTTAAAAGCACGAAGGGTAGAAATACGTTGTGATTCAAAAAACAAAAAGAGTCGGAGGATTCCTGAAAAGTTGGGTTATATATTGGAAGGTATATTAAAAAATGATGACGTTGCAGTCGATGGAAATGGACTTAGAGATACATGCATTTATGCCAAAGTAAGGTAATTTGGGAACAGGGTGTTAGGTTGATACGTCACCCCTCTTTTAAACAAAATTTAACCTTTATTGAATCAGGTCTTAAATAAAGGCATGTATCATGAAGTATGAGGTGAAATTAATGGGATATGTGATACAGACAAACAATTTGGTCAAACAGTTTGGCGACGAGGCGGCTGTGGATGCTATCAGCATGGCTATACCAGAAGGGGAAGTCTACGGTTTTCTTGGTCCGAACGGGGCTGGTAAAACAACCACCATCCGGATGCTGTTGGGACTGGTGAAACCAACATCCGGGTCGATTCACATTTTTAACCGTAATTTAAAAAAAGAGAGGATTGCTATTTTAAAACAAGTCGGGTCACTTGTTGAAAATCCATCGTATTACCCGCATCTGACTGCGAAGGAAAACCTTGAGGCTATCCGGAAAGTTTATCGTGCTCCCAAGACTCGGATCGGCGAAGTGCTGGAGATTGTCCGTTTAAGTGATGTGGCCGATAAAAAGGTAAAGGAGTTTTCTCTTGGGATGAAGCAGCGTCTCGGGATTGCCATTGCGCTGCTGCACGAGCCAAAGCTTTTGATTCTTGATGAGCCGACAAATGGACTGGATCCTTCAGGCATCATTGAAATCCGTAATCTGATTAAACGCCTGCCCTCCGAGTTTGGAATGACGGTGTTAATATCAAGTCATCTGCTATCTGAGATTGATCAGATTGCAACATCTGTCGGTATTATTTCGGATGGGAAGATAATCTTTCAGGATTCCATTGATGCCTTGCGTGAGCATGCTCAAGAGAATATTATCCTGCGCGTGCATGACGGCATAAAGGCAAGCCAGGCACTTGAGGGTTGGGGCATCAAAGCAGAGAGCAAAGACGGACTTCTTTATTTGCATGAACACTCGGACGAATACGTGGCACAGGTTATTCGTGCGCTTGTCGAGGAAGGGATTGCGGTATATCGCGTAGAAGAGCAAAAACGTTCACTCGAGGACATTTTTCTCCAAATGACAAAGAGGAATGCCATATGATTGGCCAGCTGCTGCGATCAGACTTTCTGAAAATAAGACGGAAAGGACTGTGGCTTCTGACGTTAGTGGGTCCATTAGGGGTAGTCGCGCTGCAAATGGTAAATTACGGCTTGAGAAAGGAATACCTGCTCCAGCAAAGTGACGATAACTGGAGCTACTATCTGGCAAATGTGAACATGTTCACTCCGCTTGCGCTAGTGCTGGGTATCGTTATTTTATCATCGCTGATGGCCAGCATTGAAAATGAAACAAGCGCGTGGAAACAGTTGATTGCCATGCCTGTACCTAAAATGACGATTTATCTATCAAAGTTTTCTGTGCTTGCGATTCTGTTATTCGTGGCATCACTTCTGCTGACGCTATTTACACTTGGTTATGGAATTTACCTTAATTTAGGTGAACAGATTCCATATCTCGATGTGCTCACATATGGGTTTTATCCATTTTTTGCAGCCTTGCCAGTGCTGGCTGTTCATCTGTGGCTGGCAATGGTAAGCCGGAATCAGGGTGTACCTGTTACTGCAGGTGTGATTGGCGTCATATTGACCTACATGGCCTATAATTTACCGGACTGGCTGATTTGGAAGTGGCCGGCATTAATGAATGGCTGGGCGGAACCGCTCATGATTGTTTGGCTTGGGATTAGCTGTGGGCTTCTTTTATATCTGGCCGGTATGATTGATTTTGTCCGAAGGGATGTGACCTGATATGTTTTTATCCGTCGTACAGTCAGAGTGGTTTAAATTCCGAAAATCTGGAATGCTGCCTGTATTGTTTGTCGGTCCGGCAATCGGTCTGATGATCGGTCTAATGACAAATATCACTGGGATGGAAGCAGATGTGAATGCGTGGTACCTGCTGCTGCAGTTCATGATCCTGCCATATGCACTGTTGTTTCTTCCCCTTATGACAGGAGTGCTGGCCGGCCTGATCTGCCGGTATGAGCATCAGGCAGGTGGCTGGAAGCAATTTCTGTCATTGCCGGTTACTAGAGGAAGTGTTTTCTTTACGAAATATCTCCTGCTGATTGCATCCGTTTTCATTATTCAGATGCTTTTCCTCGGAGCGGTTTATATGGCTGGCGTCATGAAAGGAATTGCTGATCCGTTCCCAATGATGATCATCTGGAAAAGTGTACTGGGGGGCTGGGTTGCCACGTTTCCACTTGTGGCCCTGCAATTATGGATGTCGACGGTTTGGAAAAGCTTTGCTGCTCCGTTTGCAGTCAATGTTATTTTCACGCTGCCTTCGATATTGGCGGTGAATTCTGAACAGTTCGGTCCGTATTATCCCTGGGGGCAGCCATTCCTGATGATGTATGCTGGCAGGGCGTCGGACAGTGTCTTTTATGTGCCGTGGGATCAAGTGCTGACGGTTGTAGGCGGCAGTCTGCTGGTGTTTTTCGCTGCAGGTTTGGTTTATTTTCAACGAAAAGAAGTGTAAAAAACAGTTAAAATGTTCTATTTAACTATGGCATATGTCTGGTAAAATAGAATTTGTACAAGAAGGCTTACGGGGTGGTGGCTCACTCCCTTTAAGAAGGGGGGTGGTGCGGTATAACAGTATTTGAGACGCTGGTGCTGATGATTTCGTTCGGAACACTGGTGGCGATGATACTGTCTGACCAAAACAAATAACCACCCTATGAGCCTGGCGAGCATGTAGGGTGATGTTGAAGGATCACAAAGCATGTGAGCCGCCCCTTGAAGGGCTATTGTACACGGCCGCTGGTGTTCGCACTGGCGGCCGCTTTCTTTATCTATAGTATAACGGATAACGGCAATAATGAACATAGCTTAAGGGAAGAAATATTTTAAAAAATTAATAGAACAATTGTTCCTGGTGGCGTTATATGATATACTCTTTATAGTGTTTACACCCTCAGTCATGCCACTTCATTCCCCCCAAAAGGATGTGCTAAAATGAAATTAGCCACTATCGTACGTGAACAAACAGAAACCTCCGAGTATACCAATCATGATTTGCTGTTCAAAGATCTCATTCAGACATTTTTCAAAGAATTCATCGCTGTATTTTTCCCGGATGTTCACAGACATATTGATTATCATCACACGACATTGCTGTCTGAAGAAGTGCATACGGATTTGCATCAAGGTGACACCCGGAGACTTGACATCGTTGTTGAAACTAAACTAAAGGGCGAGGATTCCGTTATCATCATCCATGTCGAACCGCAAAGCTATGTGCAGCGGAACTTCCATGAGCGGATGTTTCATTATTATAGCTTGCTGTATAATAAGTACCGCAAGCCTATTGTGCCAATTGCTGTTTTCAGTTATGACGAAACACGTGATGAGCAGGATACATTCACAATCGCGTTTCCTTTCTTTCATGTCCTGACGTTTAACTTTTTGAAACTGGAACTCAGGAAAAAGAATTGGCGTAATTACATCCAATCAAATAACCCTGCTGCTGCAGCATTGCTCAGCAAAATGGGATATTCTAGTGATGAACGGATTGAGGTTAAAAAGGAATTTCTGCGGATGTTAGTGAGAATGCAGTTGAACCCAGCTAAGGAATATTTGATATACGGTTTTTTCGAAAGTTACTTAAAATTGAATGAAAAGGAGGAAAAAGAATTGCACGAAGAGATTGGCAAAATGGATGACGGTGAAAAGGTTATGGAACTTACGATTTCCTATGAGGAGAAAGGGAAAAAAGAAGGAAAAAAAGAGGGACGAATTGAAGGCGAGCAAGCAGCAAAGCAAGAAATTGCTGCTGAAATGTTAAGGAAAGGGTTCTCGGTTGATGTTGTCGCCGATCTGACACACCTTGAAAAAGATGAAATTGAAAAGTTAAAGAAAACAATCTAGCCCGATAATGAGCACTGATGGAGAAAAAGTATAAGAAGGATACTAACGATTATCTGCTGACAATTAGCCGCCTGATATTCGTGTGCTTGCTGGCAGCCGCAGCTATTATCGGAGGAAGGCTTGGCTTATTTGGCTAATAAGGAATTTTTACAAACGGAAACTCACATACTATGAAACTGGTAAACAACTGCCAACAGGATTTTAGATTCGGAGGGTACGAAATATGCAATCATCGAAAATCGGTATTGATGCTGGCGGAACCCTTATAAAAGTGGCGTACACAGAAAATGAAAGCGCTGGCTATCGGTCGTTCCGGTCTCGTGACATGGATGAAGCCGCAGCGTGGATAGAAAATGATTTTGATCATCCGTCTATATGTATAACTGGCGGAAAAAGTAAGGTATTGGCGAGTAAGCTTCACACCTCGGCCATGACTGTTGTAGAATTTGACGCCACAATGAAGGGCATCGATTTTTTGGCGCATGAGCAAGAACGTACACTTGGGGACGGTTATTTGTTTGTGAATGTCGGAACTGGGACATCCATTCATTATGTTATTGACGGCAGACAGGAGCGGGTCGGCGGTTCCGGTATCGGCGGCGGGACACTGCTTGGGCTGGCGTATTTATTAACCGGCATGCGAGACTATGACACGATTGTACAGACTGCTGGTGACGGTGACAGAGGACAGGTTGATTTGAAAGTCCGTGATATTTTTGAAGGGGCACTGCCGCCTATTTCCGGTGACTTAACTGCCAGTAATTTTGGGAAAACAGAAATGATGCCGGGACGGACGCCAGCGAATGCTGACATACTTGCCTCCCTTATCGGTCTGATCGGTGAGGTGGTTGTAACGGTCAGTACAAATATGGCAGCACACAATAATGCTGATGCTATTGTTTATATCGGTTCCTCACTTCGATCTAATCCGCTGTTGCAGGAAACGATAGAAACGTATACGAAATTAGCTGGGAAAACGCCAATATTTTTGGACAATGGTGCATATAGTGGTGCTGTTGGTGCATTGTTATCCCTTGATGAAAAATAGGGAAAGTGCGTTTGAAGAGCAGCTGTCATTAGAAAGGATGCAATTGCGAAAGGATAATGCAGTATGACACTGAATGGTAGTGGCTTAGCGATCACGGTTTATGTTGTTTTCCTGCTGGCTTCACTAGCGGTCGGCTATCTGTATGGCTGGAAAACGATCAAAATGACCGGCTTGTTTGGCTCACAGGTTTTTGTTGCAAGTGTGATTCATTTTCTTCTTGGAGCGTTTGGTATCTTCGGCTGGTTTTTCTATTCTTTTGGCATCAATGAGGCACTCTTTCTGGGCGGATTAGTATTAGGAGCTGTCTTGCTTGCAGTCAGCGAGGCTGCTTTAATCATAACACTGTTTGTACAGCGGGATAAGCTGTTGGAAACAGACAATAATCCGATTAGCTATACCGCCTCTGAGCAAGAATAAACAATGGGAATTCTGAGCAGTTGAAAAATGTTGTTTCTTTGGTCAGGTGTCCTTTTTGAAGAAGAGAACTGCTATTAAACAATACACCAGCCTGATTCATGGTGTACGTACTTACAAATGGTTAAAGGGAGGGAAGTGTATCATCTCCGTTTAGCGGGGAATACTCTGAGCAAAAACGGAAAAACGCAGATCCCAAAGGAGCGGAATAGGATGCGCGGTGTTATTCTGATGATTTTGACTTGCTCATTATTGGCTGGCTGTGGATCTGGAGCAGCGGAGGATGGAAAAATGACTGGAGAGAATAGTAACAAGAAAGGCGCCGAACTTTCATTTGAAACGGTTACTGCTGATGAGGCACCGGATTTAGTGCAGCAGTGGATTCGTGAACATAAGTCAGAATCGGCACAAAAAGTTTTCCATGCGGAAGGGAAGACATACGTCATCATCATGCTTGGGCAAAAGCCGACCGGCGGATACGATGTTGCGATTGAACAGGTGAAGTCAGTCAGTATGGCTAAACCCGGTACTGAAGCGGAAACGGGGCAGGTTGCTGTCAGGTATCATGTAACAGAACCGGGCAAAGACAGCTTCAGTACACAAGCGCTCACCTATCCGATGGCGATTGCCGAGCTGGACGGCAAACGGGATGAGACCTTCCAGTTTATAAATGAGGTTGAGCCGGAAGAATTGACGGCAGATGGATAAAGAATGCTTCCTCTGGCTTTTTAAAAAGACAGGAAAATAACTGGACATAAACCGTTTTTTAACAAATATATGCTATAATGAAAGTGCTTTGCTCATAGGGGAGGGGTGATTATGGAAGAAACATTAAAACAGATTTTACGTGAGATGCAAGAACTGCGAACGGGATTGGGTGAAGTACGCACGGAAGTAGGAGAACTCCGGACAGGCTTGAACGAAGTACGCACGGAAGTAGGAGAACTCCGGACAGGCTTGAACGAAGTACGCACGGAAGTCGGGGAACTCCGGACAGGCTTGAACGGAGTACGCACGGAAGTCGGGGAACTGCGTACAGGTCTGAGTGAAGTACGCACAGAGGTAGGAGAGTTACGCACGGGACAGAATGAATTGCGCACAGGCCAGAGTGAACTACGAACGGAAGTAGGAGAGCTTCGTACAGGTTTGGATGACGTGCGCAGTGATGTATCAGAACTGAAACAGGGGCAGAAGAGACTGGAGGATGGCCAAGAACGGCTGCAAAAGAATTTGGTTGCCAGCTTGGGGGAATATACAGAAACCATTGTCACCCATTTTGATACCAGAACAGATGTATTGAATCAGCGGGTATTTAAAGTTGAATCAGAAATGAAGAGTTTAAACAGACAGAAATGAATAAATCGTTACTGTCTTTTTTTTGTTTCATAATCGAGGCCAATAAAGTGAAATACCTCACCTTTATGGATAAATTTTCACGTTTCGATGCATCCTAGAATATAGAGTCTTTTAAAAAGGTGAGGATGCAGAGATGAACATAGCAGATGTTATGACAGTGATTGGATTTGTCTTGGTGACTGCCATCATCGTCGTCTTATTGATTATTGGTATCTATATATTTTTTGTGGACCGTACGCAGAGGCAGCATCCAGTCCTCCGCAATTATCCGATTGTCGGAAGGGCACGCTACTTCTTTGAAAAAATCGGTCCCGAACTGCGGCAGTATTTTTTCAATAATGATCGCGAAGGCAAGCCGATTTCACGTGAAGAGTTCCAGCATATTGTCAAAAAAGCGAAGTACAAGCGGGATGTGGAAGGATTTGGATCGCAACGGAATTTCGAGGAAGCGGGCTACTATATCCGAAATTCCATGTTTCCGAAGCTGACCGAGGAAATTAAGATGGACAGGGATACCAAACAGAAAACAAATCGATATTTGCTTGTGAAAGATCCGTTGTTTACGCAGAGGGAGGAACATCTTGAGGAAGAGGAATCGCCTGCGTATTTGCTTGATGAAAAGGATACGATTGTGGTCGGCGAGAATTGCAAATACCCGTTCAGGGCGCGCGGGCCAATTGGCATGTCGGCCATGAGCTATGGTTCGCTGGGTGACCGGGCTATTACGGCTTTATCGGAAGGACTGGGTATCGCTAAGGGCACATGGATGAATACTGGCGAGGGTGGTCTGTCTGATTATCATTTGAAAGGCGGCGCCGACATAATTATGCAGATAGGGCCAGGCATGTTTGGCGTCCGGGATCGTGAAGGTAATTTCAACTGGGATGAATTATTGGAAAAAAGCAAGATTCCACAGGTGAAAGCATTTGAAGTGAAACTTGCCCAGGGTGCGAAGACGCGCGGCGGGCACGTGGATGCTGAAAAAGTAACCGAAGAAATTGCCAGAATCCGTATGGTGGAGCCGTATAAGTCTATTGACAGTCCGAACCGTTTTCCTGAGTTCGGTGATCTGCCGTCGCTGTTTGATTTTATTGAGCGTATCCGTGAACATACGGGAAAGCCAGTCGGGATGAAAATCGTGGTTGGCAGTCATTTTGAAGCGGAGGAATTGGCAAAAGAAATGCGGGATTCAGGCAAGGGACCTGACTTCATTACGATTGATGGTGGGGAAGGTGGAACAGGTGCCTCGTATCAGGAGCTAACAGATAGTGTTGGGCTTCCGATTAAGTCAGCACTTCCCCTTGTCGATAACGCTCTAAAGAAACATGGCGTCCGTGATCGGGTGAAAATCATCGCATCCGGCAAACTATTCTCACCGGATAAAGTAGCAATTGCACTAGCCATGGGTGCTGACCTTGTCAACATTGCCCGCGCATTCATGATCACTGTCGGATGTATCCAGACATTAAAATGTGCATCTAACATATGTCCGGTTGGTGTTGCGACAACGGATCCGGATTTACAGAAGGCGCTTGTTGTTGATGAAAAAAAATACCGCACAGCGAATTACGTCATCACGATGCGGAAAGGCCTGTTCCGTGTTGCTGCGGCAGCAGGGCTTGACTCGCCTATCCATTTTAAACGGGAACATGTGATATACAAAGATGAAAAAGGGAAAACGTGGTCGCTTGATGATATTTATCAGTCCATGATTCAGCCTGGAGGGGAAGGATCCATGAACGCCTAAGTAGGTACCGTGCCGGCAATGGCCGCATGGAATAAACGGAGTGGAATTGCTGATAAGTGAGGCGAAACTGCTGAACTGTCGGAAAGCGCCGATGGATGGTAAAATCGCTGATCTGGCTTTGCAAAGATAAAACTGCTGATGTGTTTGCATCAGTGGTTTTTTGTTTGAACAGATGTAAGACTAATAAAGGAATATGTGAGCGGGAATGAACATGAGACTATAAAAATAGGCCGGATTCATAAAAATATTAGGCAGGTGATGCGGGTATGCCGTTGTTGCTGGTGATGGTTGGCGGCTTTTTTGGTGCGGTAGCGAGGTATTCATTTGGTGAGTGGATTGGAACGGTCGGATTTCCGGTGGCTACACTGCTGGTCAATTTAGCCGGCTGTCTTTTTCTTGGTTGGTTTCTGACATTCAGCAGCCGGAGGGCCGGACGCTGGCATAAAGTGTCGCTGCTGGCCGGGACGGGTTTTACTGGATCATTCACCACATTCTCTACCTTTTCTGTGGACTTAATAGAGCTAATTAGGGATGGTGCTGTGCTGCAAGGTGTTTTCTATAGTGTCATCAGTATCATTGGTGGCCTTTTTTTGGCATATATAGGATATAGGTGTGCAGCCTTTCAGACCAGGCTAAAGGGGGAAGGCTAATGCTGTGGCTGGTTGGCTTGGGCGGTTCCCTCGGTGCCGGTACAAGATATTGGCTTGGTCGTGTGCTGGCAAATAAAAACTCGGGTCATTTCCCTGTTGGCACATGGCTTGTCAATGTTGCTGGTTCCTTTTTGCTTGGGGTGCTTTTTGACTTGCATTTGAATGGGAGCATTGGAGAATGGCTGTGGCTGTTTGCTGGTGCTGGCTTTTGCGGTGCTTTTACAACTTTTTCCACATTCGGGTATGAGACACTACAGTTGCTGGTAGCTAGTAGGGTGAATGTAGCGATTTTTTATGTTGTGGCGTCTGTCCTTTCCGGAGCTGGCGCGGCAGTTTTTGGGTTCTGGTTATAGTTTTGGATTTGCTGCCGGAACGGATAGAAAACGTTTGAATTTGGAATTTCCATCTGAAAGACATGCCTGATTAGCAATAACTATTGTCGCAAGGAGTTTTTGCATGGGTGTTGCCGAGCCAAAAGTCGCGCGAAAATCGAGAAAGTCGCGCGAGCCGAACCAAAAGTCGCGCAAAAATCGAGAAAGTCGCGCGGGCCGAGCCAAAAGTCGCGCGAAAATCGGAAAAGTCGCGCGGGCCGAACCAAAAGTCGCGCGAAAATCGGAAAAGTCGCGCGGGCCGAGCCAAAAGTCGCGCGAAAATCAGGAAAGTCGCGCGAGTCGAGCCAAAAGTCACGCGAAAATCAGGAAAGTCGCGCGAGCCGAACCAAAAGTCGCGCGAAAATCGGGAAAGTCGCGCGGGCCGAACCAAAAGTCGCGCGAAAATCAGGAAAGTCGCGCGGGCCGAACCAAAAGTCGCGCGAAAATCGAGAAAGTCGTGCGAGCCGAGCCAAAAGTCGCGCGAAAATCGAGAAAGTCGCGCGGGCCGGCCAAAACTCGCGCGACAACAGGGCCATTCCTACCGACGCATCGAAGCCGCCCCGCATCCCATAAAGAAAGCGACTGCCATAATAGCAGTCGCTTTTCCTTGTTAGTTGCCGGCGTTTTGGTAGCCGGTGTTGGCTTTGACTTTGACTTCGGCGTACCGTTTGGCGTCGCCTTTGCTCTTGGACAACACGGTGCCGAGGTAGCCGCCAAGGAATCCGATTGGTACAGAAACGAGCGCCGGATTGGTTAGCGGGAAGATTGGCTCCCCGACAAACAGTGCCGCACCTTCAACCGGTGAGAAGACACTAGGGCTTATCGAAACGAGAATCAGTGCCGAGAACAGGCCTGACAGAATTGCAGTGACGGCGCCTGTTGTATTGAATCTTTTCCAGTAGACCGTATACAGAATGACTGGCAAGTTGGCGCTTGCGGCGATACAGAAGGCAAGCGAGACCAGAAATGCCACATTCAGATACTGTGCAAACAGTGCCAGCACAATTGACATGATGGAGACGGCCAGTGCTGCATAGCGGGCAGCGAGCATTTGTTTTTGTTCAGAAGCCTTCCCTTTCTTAATAATCTGCCCGTATAAGTCGTGGGCAAATGCCGATGCGCCAGATAAAACCAGCCCGGCGACAACAGCGAGAATGGTCGCAAATGCAACCGCTGATATAAACGAAAATAGGATTTCCCCGCCAATTGCCTCTGCCAGAAGCGGTGCGGCCATGT
Source organism: Lentibacillus juripiscarius (assembly GCF_042685205.1). Taxonomy (NCBI): domain Bacteria; kingdom Bacillati; phylum Bacillota; class Bacilli; order Caryophanales; family Bacillaceae; genus Lentibacillus; species Lentibacillus juripiscarius. The sequence goes on along the minus strand of NZ_JBHUNA010000041.1, from coordinate 61,932 downwards.
TTCCGCCCGGATTGGCTGCAAGGATTTTTGTTTCTCCGACAAAGGCAGCTGCGCCAAAACCGAGAAACAGCGTCAGTACGTAAAAGATACCAATCGTCCAGGTTGCTGTAATGACGGAGCTTCGTGCGGTTTTCGCATCTTTAACGGTGAAAAAGCGCATCAGGATATGCGGCAAGCCGGATGTTCCGAGGACCAGCGCAAGCATCAGGGAAATCGTGCCCAGTGGTTCGGTATACTTTAACCCTGGTTTCAAGTAGTCGGCCCCATGGCTTGTGACCGTTTTGACTTCACTGAACATCGCTCCGATATTAAAGTTAAATTCCAGCAGGACTAAAAATGAGACAATAATCATGCCGGCCATCAGCAGAACAGCTTTGACAATCTGCACCCAGCTTGTGGCAATCATACCGCCGAACAATACGTAGATCGTCATCATGACACCAACAATCAGAACAGCAATCCAATAAGGGATGTCAAATAAAAGCTGAATCAGCGCTCCGGCCCCAACCAGCTGAGCGATCATGTAGAAGAAAACAATCGTGATGGTGCTGAGTGCCGCGGCCCCCCGCACCTTTTTGGCATCGAACCGCGCATTGATCATATCAGCCAATGTAAATTTTCCAAGATTCCTTAACGGCTCTGCCACCAGGAATAGAACAACCAGATAGGCAATTAAAAAGCCAATACTGTAGAAGAAGCCGTCGAAGCCATACAGTGCAATGGATCCGGCAATTCCAAGGAAAGAAGCTGCCGATAAGTAGTCACCGGATATAGCAATGCCGTTCTGAAAACCAGTCAGCCCACCCCCGGCTGTATAAAAATCCCCTGTCGTCTGTGTTCGTTTGGAGGCCCAGAAAGTAATAATCAGCGTCAGAATGACAATCGCTAGAAAAAGAATGATGACAGTTGGACTCATGACGGATCCCCTCCATTCTTAATCTGTTTGTCAATAATCTGGTTCGCCTGCTCATCAAACGAGGCGGCCTTTTTTACGTATACTGTGCATAGCACCCACGTCATGATAAATTGCGCAAAAGCAAACAGCCAAACCCAGGAAATATCCCCAAAGGCCGGTGTGTTCAAAAAATTTGTATAGGACGTCAGTGTAGGAAGCAAAAAGTAAAAAATAAGAAAAAAGATGGTCAGTGGTACGATGAACTTTTTCCGGTCATGCATTAACTTTTGAAATGATTCACTTTGCTCCACCTTCACAAAATCAACGTTTTTACCGGAGTAATCGTCCGTTTGGTATTCGGTTGCGTTACTCATTAGAACCCTCCCTTTCTTTCCATGAAAAACTGGCCTGTGCCTCATCATAATCCGGCATATTCACGTCCGCCTTGACTGGTGTGAGTGAATCAATCACATCGATACCCCCTTATCATAGTAATCATGTCTCCCGTTTGATGGACTGCCTGCCGACTGTCCCATTTGAAATCCATCACCCCCACAGTATTGAAAGCGCTTACGTCCAAGTATAATAGATACGTGCGGTAATGGAAGCAGATTTTGTATCAATTGCCGCTATTGTTGTTTGAATTGTCTTAATGTTTGGGTAAACAGTTATTGTTTAAATGTTTCCAGCAAAACCTTTCTTGCTGAGCGGCTTACCGGCAGTGTTGTGTGGTCTTTATCTTTTAGGGTTATATTGTAGGCGCCATTGAACCACGGCGTGATTTCGCGGATATGGTTCAAGTTGACCAGGTAGCTCCGGTGTGTCCGGAAAAATGGCAGGCCGTGCAGTTTTTCCTCCAGTTCCTGCAGTGTCATCCGGCTTTCGATTATTTCTTCTTTTGTGTGGATTTCCAGCATTCGTTTCGACGGTACCGCGTAATAGATGGAATCGGGCGGCAGTACGACCATCCGCTCCCCGTCATCGACGAGCAGTTTGGAGGCCGGGGATTCATGCTGGGACAAGGTGGGGTTGTCCTTTTCCGTCCCAGCCTGTGCCAATTGCTTCCTTATTCGCTTCATCGTCTTTTGAAACCGGCTGTCCTCATATGGCTTCAGCAAATAATCGACAGCTTCCAATTCGAACGCATCAAGGGCATAATCATCATACGCGGTCGTGAATACAAACAACGGCATCCGGTGATAGGCAAGTGCTGCAATCTTCCCGGCTGCCTCTACTCCGGTCAGGCCAGGCATTTGTACGTCCAAAAAAATGACGTCCGGTTCATGCTCGATATACAGTTCAACCAATTGCTCGCCTGTTTCCGCACTGGGGCAGACCATTACGTGAGGCTCTTTTTTCAACAGGTAAATTAATTCCTCCCGTGCCAGTTGTTCATCTTCGGCTATCATTGCATGAATCAGCTCCATACGAACATTCTCCTTTCGTGTCACTCGTTATACGGAATGGTAAACGTCACTTCACTTCCTCGCCCGGGCAAATTGCAGATGTTCAGGTGTGCGGACTCCCCAAGCAGACTGACAAGACGCTGATTCACATTGAAAAGTCCCGCGCCGCTTTGCTGCTGATCTGTCGATTTTGCAATGCCCCCCTTTGCCAGCCAATGTTCGTCAAAACCACACCCATTGTCACGAACGGCAATCCGGATACAGCTGTCTTTCTTTTCCATAACCACGTTGACTTCACCCCCGTCCGTTACATTTTTTAACCCGTGCTGGATGCTGTTTTCGACCAATGGCTGGATAGTCGACGGCGGGATCAGTGCCTGTGATCCGCCGACCGGTTCGATAACGTTAATATGGAGCCGATTGGAGAAACGGGTCTGGATGATGGCCATATATGCTTTGACGTGCTGCACTTCTTTTTCCAAATGGACAAGGGATGATGAAACCAGGCCGATGTTAAACCGCATGTAATGGGCAAGGCTGACGGTCATCTGCCGGGCTTTTTCCGGATCTTTCCGAAACAGTGCGGCAATCATATGCAGTGTATTGAACAGGAAATGTGGGTTGATCTGGGCCTGGAGGTTCCGCAGCTCAGCATCACGTATGTGCGATTTCAGTTTTTCCGCTGCGATACTGTGCAGCTGGTTGGAAATTAACTGTCCAAGCCCTTGTGCGAGCATCAGTTCCACCGGACGGATGTGCTGTGCTTTCCGAAAGTAAAACTTAATCAGGCCCGGTGACTCGCTTGTGTCCATGAACGGAATAATAATGGCTGATTCAAAAGGGCATTTGGCATGTGGGCACTGGATGTCAGAACGGGAATAGGCTACCTTCATCTGTCCGGACTGGATTGCATCATCAGATAATGGCGTAATGACCGGACTTCCTTGCTGATGATGATCAGCACCCATCCCGCGGTGCGCGAGAATTTCCCGTTCATTGGTAACGGAGACAGCAGCCAGCTCCAGCCGGTCATAAAGCAAATTTGCAATCCCAGCTGCCATCTCCCGGGCGGAATCTTTTTTTAAAAAAGGGAGTGCCTCCTCTGCAATGGTGAACGCTTTCCTTGCTGCCAATGCCGCCTCATTTTCTTGCTCACGAAGGGCCATCCCAATCATCGTGGTAAAAATAGCAATGGCAATGCTGTTCGATAACACCAGCGGCAGGCCTACTGTATTCACCATGGCAATCATAGAACTTGATTCCGGTTCGGCGATGAGCAGCAAATGCATGTGCAGAACCGGAGGAAATACACCGATGAACAGCGCCTTTAATGGGGAAATAACCCGCTCATTGGAAAAAAAGCGCGCGGTCCATCCGGCAAGAAATCCGGTAATCGGGTTGACGAGACTGTTTGCTATAAAGCCTATGCCGCCCAGATAAAAAAGATGTCCACCGGCAATGACGCCCGCTCCGAGGCCAACGACGGGGCCACCGAGCAGCCCGGCAATCACAATCGCAACCAGGCTGGAGCTGACAATGAGCTGATCATCGGAAACAGACCAGACCAACATCCTGGAAGCAATCTCGCCATCCTCCAGGACAACACCTGTAATTGTGCCGGCAACACCGAAAAGGCCAAACATGCCAGCGTGGACGAGCGTCATTTTTTTGCCGAATTCACGGTCGAGCAGAGACCGGAACCCGGGGATGCGCGTCAGCACAAATGCGAGCACCAGCAATAAGCCCAGACGTTCAAACAGAATCATGGTCAGGTACTTCATGAGGCATCCTCCTTCACGTCCACTCCTGTCTGTGCTTTTATATAAAACCGTTGGAATCCCTTGCTGCTGTAGTCATTTTGGGTCAGAAGCGAACCAAGCACAGCGCCCAAAAATCCAATCGGAATCGCAATAATGCCCGGGTTGGATAGTGGTAAAAACGGTTCATGGGGGATCCAGCCGCCATCCGGGTTCATAATGTGCGGACCCGTCACCAGCAGTGTGAGAGATGCAGCCAGCCCGCATACCATGCCGATAATTGCCCCTGCCTCGTTAAAACGTTTCCAGTAAATGGTGAACAAAAGTACCGGTAAATTGCTTGATGCGGCAACAATGAACGTTAGTGAAACAAGAAAAGTAACATTAATATGCTGCAGTCCGAGCGCAAATAAGGTAGAGACGAGCCCAACAACAAATGCGGTGCCCTGTGCAGCACGCAATTGTTTTCTTTCAGTGGTCTGCCCCTTTTTGACAATATGGTAGTAAACATCATGGGAAAAAGCAGTGGTTGCTGAGATAACCAGCCCAGCTACCACGGCAACAATCGTTGTAAACGCAATTGCCGCAATGAACGCCATCAAAAAGTCACCACCCAATTCGCCTGCCAAGAGCGGGGCGGCCAAGTTTCCGGTCGGGTCTATAAGAATGAGTTCGTGGTAACCGACAAGGGCCACTGCACCAAGACCAAGTACAAGTGCAATAATGTAAAACACACCAATAATCCAGCTGGCAGTTAACAGCGACCGCCGTACCTCCCGAGCATTCCGGACGGTAAACAGCCGAATCAGAATATGCGGCAGCCCTGCTGTTCCCAGGATTAACGCGAGATGTAAGGATAGACTTTCCAGTGGGTGATCATATAAATTACCTGGCTGAAAAAATTGCTCCCCAAGCGGTGTCCCCGGTTTGACGTTGGAAATTAACTCTTGGATGCTCCAGCCGAAACGCGAAAACACAATGAGCGCCAGCAGGAATGTGCCGGACATAAGCACAACCGTTTTTACAATCTGCACCCACGACGTTGCAAACATACCACCAAACACAACATATACCGTCATCAAACTTCCGATAACCAGAACAGAGGTTGTATAATTTATATCGAGCAATAGCCGAATCAGAAGTCCCGCTGCAACCAGCTGCGGAATCATATAGAGAATGGAAATAAGCAGTGCACTAATCGCCATCATCCAGCGCATGCGAACACTCGGGAAGCGCGAACAGACGACATCCCCAAGCGAATAATTGCCCAGATGATGTACAGGCTCCGCGATGAAAAATAAGACGATTAAATAGGAAACAAGAAATCCAATCGCATATAAAAATCCATCAAACCCACTGATCGCAATCGTGCCGATAATCCCTAAAAAAGATGCCGCACTGATGTAATCTCCGGCAATCGCCATCCCGTTCTGAATACCGGTCAGGCTTCCGGCCGCAACATAAAACTGGTTCGTGGTTTTGCTCTGTTTCGCCGCCCAATACGTAATAATCAGCGTACAGACAATAATGCACAAGAAAAACAGGAAATAAGTAAGGTTCAAACTGTCACCTTCCTTGTGGAGCATTTAGATATTGGATTGTGTGTTGGGCCGGTTGGAATCGAACGAGCAGAAGGGTGAATCGAGCGAGAACACCCCCAAATCGAGCGAGAGCCGCCTCAAATCGAGCGAGAGCCGTCTCAACTCGAGCGAGAACAGCCGCAACTCGAGCGAGAACAGCCGCAACTCGAGCGAGAGCCGTCTCAACTCGAGCGAGAACAGCCGCAACTCGAGCGAGAACAGCCGCAACTCGAGCGAGAGCAGCCGCAACTCGAGCGAGAACAGCCGCAACTCGAGCGAGAACAGCCGCAACTCGAGCGAGAACAGCCGCAACTCGAGCGAGAACAGCCGCAACTCGAGCGAGAGCAGCCGCAACTCGAGCGAGAACAGCCACAACTCGAGCGAGAACAGCCGCAACTCGAGCGAGAGCAGCCGCAACTCGAGCGAGAACAGCCGCAACTCGAGCGAGAGCAGCCGTAACTCGAGCGAGAACAGCCGCAACTCGAGCGAGAGCAGCCGCAACTCGAGCGAGAGCAGCCGCAACTCGAGCGAGAACCGCCTCAAATCGAGCGAGAGCCGTCTCAAATCGAGCGAGAGCCGTTTCAAATCGAGCGGCCCGGGCCAAAAGTCGCGCGAAAACCGGGAAAGTCGCGCGCTCCCACAAAAGACCTGCACGAACTCCTTGCATAAAATATTTAAAAAATTATAAATTGTCTTGTTATAAATCCTACCTTAATTACTGTGGTCCGTAAAGATTTCTACTCGAAATTCAATTTGCTAGTTTTTCGGATTACGATATAGGTAATAGAATAGTTGTCTCCGATCATTCCGAAGCAGTGGGGAGGTGGTTCTTTCATGGAAGAATCAATGGTTGTTGGGCTGATTCCAGCTCCCGAATTACCGGCAGATATGGCTGAACGATTGGCGGATGAGCTGCCGCAAGCATTTTCGGATAATATTAACCGTGCGATTGAGTGGAAGATTCGGCTGTATTATGACCCGCTCACGGGAGCAGCCGAGAATATCGATAAAAATATGCAACGGGCTGCAGCCATTAAACAGAAGGAAAACTGGGATTATACGGTTTGTCTGACCGACTTGCCAATGTTTTCCCAAAAAGATATTGTGCTGGGTGACGTGAATGAGGACACCGGGGTTGCACAAGTATCCATACCGGCATTTGGATTCTTTCCGCTTTATAAACGTGTGAAAAAGGCAATTATCCAAATGGTAAGTGAACTGTATTATAAAGTGAACGGCTATCCGGAGAGCACGAACGAAGGGACTGCAGCTTCGAATGAAGGCCATCTGCTGAAGCGGCGGTTTTATTTTTCTCCGATTCGCAAAGCATCCCACCCAAACGACAAGGTGAAGGCGGATGTTCTGTTTGTGCTCAGGCCCCGGATATATGGGCGGACAAGACTCCTATTGGGAATGGCGTATGCTAACAAACCCTTGTCGATCATTCCTGCGTTTAAAAATGTTGTTGCCGTTGCGTTTGCGACCGGGGCATACGGTTTGATTTTCCCAACCCTGTGGAAGCTGAGTGTGGCATATGGATCAATACGGTTTGTCGTGCTGATGCTGGCTGCTATCTTCGGCATGATTATCTGGGTGATTGTTGCCCATAATCTATGGGAAAAACCGAGTTACAAAAGTGAACGGAAGTTGCGTATGCTGTATAATGCCGCGACTGTTATGACGCTAGGGGTGTCGGTTGCCGTCTATTACTGTATGCTCTATATTCTTTTCTTTGCGGCAGTTGCCTTTTTTGTACCGCCGGATTTATATGCCTCTGTTACCGGGCTGGAAGAACAAGTGAGTTTCCGGCACTATTTGCAGCTGGCCTGGCTGGTCACCTCCGTGGCAACAGTGGCAGGCGCTATCGGCTCTGGTCTGGAGAATGACTCAATGGTTCGGAACATCACGTATGGCTACCGGCAGCAACAGCGGTACGAGCAAATGGAGTATTATGGCGACGATGTAGAAGACTAAGTGCCCCTTTGAAAATAAACATGAAGAAGCGGTCGGGCGCGGCGAACCAATGCCATCCCCGGCCGTTTTTTTATGTATAAGTCTTCCACTCATGCCCGCCCAGCTAGCAGGTGTGACAAAATTAGGCATTGCGGCATAGGCTACCACGGAGTGTTTGATTATATGAAGGAGGTTCATGTTCGATATGCCAGAATCACAGAAAATCAATTGGCTGCAGCAGCTGAATGACTGGGCGGAGCGGTGTGAGGAATCGATTATTTCATTTAAACAGAATGAGGGTTTTACATCAGATGTAAAGGCGGACATAGATGGCTGGTTGGGCGAATTCAGCCAGCTGCGGGAACGGGCGAATAGTTATCGATCCCAGCTTGACCGGGATGAAACGCAAGATGATGAGATGGAAGATGTTGATTCGCTGCAGGCGGAAGCTGAATCGTTAAGGGAGCAATTCACTGAATTTACCCGCGGGATTCAGACTGTCGGAAACGCAATAGAGGAAGCGGCAGACGGCAATGTGGAAATCGAACGAGACTCATCAGATACCGATGTGGAGGCGGAATACGACGAATGGGAAGCAGGCGAGGAAGAGGAGCTGGACGATGACGACCGGAAAGCATCCCAGACCGTGCCAATCGGCCAGCATAAACTCCCGCCGCTGCCATATGATTACAATGCACTTGAGCCGCACATTAGTGAAGAAATTATGAGGCTGCACCATGATAAACATCATAAAGGCTATGTGGAAGGCCTTAACAAAGCCGAAAAAGAAATGGAAAAAGCCAGAAAGCGTGGTGACTTCTCCCTAATCAGGCACTGGGAAAACGAAGCGGCCTTTAATGGTGCCGGACACTATCTTCACACCATTTTCTGGCATAATATGTGCCCGAATGGCGGGGGAAAACCAGATGGCACCATTGCCAAAGAAATCAAACGCACATTCGGAAGCTTTGACAAGTTTAAAGAGCACTTCTCCCATGCTGCTGAAAAAGTTCAGTCGGTTGGCTGGGCCATGCTTGTCTGGTCACCTCGATCACACCGGACAGAAATACTGCAGGCCGAAAAACATCAAAATCTGTCTCAGCAGGATATCATTCCATTATTAGTGCTGGATGTGTGGGAGCATGCCTATTATTTGCAATATCAGACGAACCGCAAAGACTATATTGACGCGTGGTGGAACGTCGTGAATTGGGATGACGTCAATCAGCGGTTCCAGCAGGCACAGTATGTTCAGTGGACGCCGTATTAATACATGCTGATAGGTTGATCGGTGCCAAAGGAGAGGGTATCCTCTCCTTTTTATTATGCACAGGAGTGGGTTAAAAATTTCCCATGTGTCAAAAATACTTATATATACAGTAATACAACCTGCCATGGCTAAGGAGGATATAGCTTGTGATCATTGCAATCATTATATTATTAGTTGCATCGCTATTCTTTTCAGGAAGCGAAACGGCACTGACAGCCACCAATAAACTGAAACTGCAAACGAAGGCAAAACATAATGATAAAAAGGCGGAAAAACTGCTGGATTTAGTTTCAAAGCCAAGCGAATTTATCACAACGATTTTAATTGGAAATAACATAGCCAACATTCTGCTCCCCACGCTTGTGACAACACTGGCGATTCAATACGACTTTAATGTGGGGATCGCTTCGGCTTTTTTGACCGTGACGATCCTTGTTTTCTCTGAGGTTATTCCTAAATCAGTGGCAGCGGCATTTCCCGATCGTATCTCACCCATTATCTATCCTGTTATTCGATTCTTCATCATTGTATTCAAGCCGATAACCATCGTACTTAATTGGCTGACAGGGTTTATTACAAGAGCACTGGCGAAAGGTGAATTAGATGATGAATCGATATCGAAAGAAGACCTGCGTGCGATGGTCGATATTGCCGATTCGGAAGGGACATTCAACCAGGCCGAGTCCCACCGTATTAAAGGGGTGCTCGATTTTTACAACTTAAAAGTAAGAGACGTCATAAAAACACCGCGGGTCGACATAACCGCACTTCCCATTACAGCTTCATTTGAGGAAGTACGGGACGTTGTGATCCAGAACCCGTATACACGTTATCCCGTTTATAATGAGGATATAGACGATATTGTAGCTATCTTTCATTCCAAATATTTGCTGTCATGGTCAGAAGAGCGGGATAAATCATTGGAAGCCTTCAGTTATATGGATCCCATGATTGTGTACGAATTTCACCCGATTGAGTGGGTCTTCCGCAAAATGACAAAAGAGAAAAAACATATGACTATTGTATTGGACGAGTATGGCGGAACAGAAGGCATCCTGACACATGAAGATGTCATTGAAGCCATGATCGGCCTGGAAATTGAAGATGAAATGGACTCTGAGAACGAGGCAATCATTGAAAAGATGACGGAAACCGAAATGATCTGTGATGGCAAAATACCACTAAGGCGGCTGAATTCCGTATTCCGTACAGACATTCCAGAAGAAGAGGATGTCCTTGCCGGATACCTATTAAAAGAATTTATTGATTTTCCCAAAGAGGGCGAGGTACTGGAGCGCAACAACCTGACGTTTAAAGTGCTTAAAATAGAAGGACGCATGATTAGGAAGGTGCATATTGTGAAATGACGGTGACTGCTCTGACTATGAAAATTTACGTAACATCAGCAGATTAAAAAAAGAGCGCCCGGACGGGAAGCAATCCGGAGCACTCGTGATGACTCATTTAACCGTCTATATAAGATTTTGGAACCACATGCCAAGACCGGTTCCGATATAGTTGCCAATAATATAGCCGAGTGTGCCAACCAGAAGAATGGGCACGATAAGTTTGTTCCAGCCTTTGGCAATTGCCATCGCCGCAGCAGTCGTCGGGCCGCCAAGGTTTGCGTTACTTGCAAGCACCACTTCTTCGAGGTTGAATTTAAACAGTTTCCCAAGCACAAGGGAGAAAAGTAAATTCATCAGCACAATGATCAGTACAAAGACGAGCAAAAGTGGTGCTGTTGTAACAACTAATGATAGCGATGCTGGAACACCAATAACAACGAAAAACAAGTAAATTAAGAACGTCCCAATCTCTTGCGTTCCCTGGATATTCTCGAAATAGTTCGGGAATAAAAGCACCACTATGACGGTAAGCGTCGTCAGCATGAGGTACTGATCACCGATAATACCACCCAGTACCTGATAAAAAATATTTACATCCTCACCACTCGGGATAATTCCTGCAAAAAAATCAGCCAGGTGGAAGGACACTGCAACAAGAATAAAGGCAGTGGCAACACTTGTAGCAATATCTTTTAATGAAATTTCCTTGCGTTTCCAGAATGAAGCTGCCTGTGTTTCGTCTTCATCACCGGAGACGCCCGCTTCCACTTCTTCCATGTGCGGCGTTTTAAATTTGGACCGGAAGAAGGAAATAGCCGGAATTGCCATAAGGACAAAGAAAAATAGTGCCATCATAGCGTTGTCTGCAACAACTGTCGCTGAAACGAGTTCACCTGGTGCTTCGAACTTGGCCGACATAGCGGCAAAATTCACTCCGCCTCCAGTATAGGAACCGGCCATCATAGCACCAATTTTGTCCAAGTGTGGAATGACATCTTTCAGCAGCATAAATGAAATAATTGTTCCGGCCACGGTGCCAATTGCACTTAATAGAAAAATAGTCAGCATTCGCCCGCTTTCCTGCCAAATCTTTTTAATGTTGGCCTGGAATAACAGAAGTGGAATCGCCAGTGGCACGACATAATTCCAGACGGCGTCATAAACACTGGATTCAACCGGGATAATGTTCAAGTTTGCCAGTGCCATGGCCCCGATTAAAGCGATGATGGCCCCGGAGATTTTCGATGCCCATGCGTACCTCTGCTCCAAATAAATGCTGATAGCTGCCCAGCCTGTCAGAAAAGCCCAAAGCGCCCACGTATTATCTGGTGCTATCAATGATGTTTCCAATTTGATCACCCCATTGTTTTGTCATTGGTTCAAAATGACGTCTTTATAAACGCCGATTTATGCGAGGTAAGAGAATGCTTAAAAAGCCGTTGGTGTCCTTGCCCATACAGAAATGGACGTTTTATCGTGAAATTGACATAACGGTGCGGAATCAGGCTGTTGAAGGATATGCTGTCCCCTTTCTCCAAATGAATCTCCTCGTTATCCAGTACGACGGTGAGCATACCCTGGAGAACATAGCCGCACTCCTTCCCATACTGCTATTAAACATCACTGCTTCCTCTCCAATACATTCGTATCAATCAAGCGTTTTTTGTTATACGTGCAACCGATTTTGCAAAAATTGCAAGCAGGGCACCTGAACCTATGGGATGTTTCATGTTTATGTGAGAGCGAAAAATACTAATCCTATACTTAATCAACGTTTGTCTCCTCGAATAAATTGCTCAACATAATTTCAAGAATTTCATTTCCGTATGGTACAAGAACACCTGAAAAATACAATTTTACTTCTTCTGCAGCTTTCAAGAGATTCTCCTCGCTCGCTTCAATTCCTAGTTTTTCAAAGGTACTTTTGATGTCTTCTATGTACCATCGAGTAATCAGGATAGGCTCTTCATTATTTAACATTTTACTTTTAGATTCCATTGCCAGTAACCCCCTCTAGGTTTCAAAAATCTAAAACAACTCAAAGTAATTATTGTGTTCAAACTATTTTAACATTTCCTAATACCATTTGCCCTTTAAATCACTCAGGTAAAAAAGGCAAGATTCTTTTCCCATACAGAATTAAAAACGTTATGGTCGAAATCTACTAGAAAAGTCATTATTATAAGAGGTAGTAAACTTTATAGGAGGATCCAATGAAGAAAAATATACATGTTGTTGGAGCAGTCATTACGGATAACAATAAAATTTTATGTGCTCAGAGGGGACCATCCAAGTCATTACCATATAAATGGGAGTTTCCTGGTGGGAAGATCGAACAGGGTGAAACACCTGGGGATGCATTGCAACGTGAGATAGAAGAGGAGATGCATTGTCAAATAGAGGTTGGTGAACAGGTTGAGCATACCGTTTACGAATACGACTTTGGCATTGTGCATCTTTCAACTTATTTTTGTCATCTGCTTGACGGCATACCGGTTAGAACCGAACACAATAAGCTAAAATGGATAGTGCCAAACGATTTGCAAACATTGGACTGGGCACCAGCGGATCTACCAGCGATAGAAAAGATTAGGAAGATTATCTCCCCCACTTAAAATTACCCTATGACAATGAGTATTAAAGGAAGTGATCGCTTGTTTCAAGAAGGTATATATGAAGAAGTGATAACGAAGGAACTAAAACAGGAATTAGAAAAATTGGAAGCTGATCATTATGAAATTGGCAAGGAATCGCTTGATGTGGAAGAAGCAAGTAAGAAACTGGCTTTTTATATCTCCGAGGTGACCCGAAAAGCTTTATTTTACATACGAGATAAACATGATAAAAAAGATGATCAAGGGGCGCTGTTAAAGCAAATCCAGGCGAGTAATGCCCTCATTCATAAACTTAGTGAGTTACTGCCTGAAGATGATTTCAAACGTTTGGAATTGGATCAAGAAGGTGAAATTCTAACATCGATTTATTCCAAACTAAATCATGTTCGCAGTGTTAAAGATGAAAACCCTGTCCGCCCAGTAACACCTATTTCTGAAAGTTCCTTGTTTACTGGCTCGAAAGCAGAACCTAATATGATGAACGAGCTTAGAAATGAGATTTTATCCTCCGATCAAATTGACATGCTTGTGTCATTTATTAAATGGAGCGGTATCCGTGGTATCATGTCAGAATTAAGAGAGTTTACTGAGAAAAAAGGTGGCAGGCTTCGCATCATTACGACTTCTTATATGCAAGCGACCGATTACAAGGCCATTATGGAATTAAGCCAATTACCGAACACAGAGATTAAGATCTCGTATGATGTGGATCGAACGAGACTTCATGCTAAAGCCTATACGTTTAAACGCGATACGAATTTCAGCACGGCTTATATTGGATCCTCAAATTTATCCAATCCAGCGTTGACATCGGGTTTGGAATGGAATATTAAGATTACGGAAAAAGATTCATTTGATGTAATGCAAAAAGTTGATCACACCTTTGAAACGTATTGGAATAACGATGAATTTGAAGCCTTTCATTGTGACAAAGTAGCAGACCACGAGCATTTAAAAACCAGTTTAAATAAAAAAGAACGAGATAAGCAGCCACTTCATTTTTCATTTGAGATAAAGCCATATTATTTTCAAAAAGAGATTCTTGAGAACCTGGATGTTGAACGGAAAGTCCACGGTAAATATAACAATTTGCTAGTTGCCGCGACAGGGGTTGGCAAAACGGTTATATCAGCATTTGATTACAAGCGTTTTGTACAAGAAAAAGGAAAACCACAAAGACTCCTGTTTGTTGCCCATCGCGAAGAAATTTTGAAGCAGAGCCTTGATACGTTTCGGGCAATTATGCAGGATTTGAATTTTGGTGATTTATTGGTCGGTACACTTCAACCAGATAGTATTGAGCATTTATTTATCAGTATTCAAAGCTTTAATAGCCGTAAGTTGTATGAAAATACATCGCCTGATTACTATGACTTTATTATTGTGGATGAGTTTCATCATGCTGCAGCTAATTCCTATCAAAAATTGCTTCAATACTATCACCCAAAAGTATTGCTTGGTTTAACAGCGACACCAGAACGAATGGACGGGAAAAGCGTTCTACCGTACTTTGATGATCGAATTGCTGCCGAAATGCGCTTGACGGAAGCGGTTGATCAGAAGTTATTAAGTCCGTTTCAATATTTTTGTGTAACGGATAGTGTTGATCTATCACAAGTAACATGGCGGAATCGTGGCTATGATGTACGAGAATTGGAAAATGTATACACAGGCGATACGATGCGTGCAAAGCAAATTTTAAAAAGCGTTAAAGCATATGTCGCAGATTTAGATGATGTAAAGGGTCTAGGCTTTTGCGTCGGCGTTAAACACGCCCAGTTTATGGAAGAATTTTTCAATCAACAAGGTGTCCCATCCATAGCCTTGCATGGCGATTCAGATAAGGAAACGAGAGAAACGGCCCAGAAAGAATTAGAATCAGGCGCTATTAAATTTATTTTTGTCGCTGATTTATATAATGAAGGTGTCGATATACCAGCTGTCAATACGACGTTGTTTTTGCGTCCAACGGAAAGTTTAACGGTATTTTTACAACAACTCGGACGTGGATTGCGGTTACATGAAGGGAAGGAGTGTTTAACGGTACTTGACTTTATTGGACAGGCACATAAAAATTACAATTTTGAAGAAAAATTCCGTGCACTTGTTGGTAAAACAAAACATTCGATCAAGCATTATGTGGAGAACGGCTTTAGTTCATTGCCCCGAGGCTCTTTTATTGTGATGGAAAAACAGGCAAAAGACTATGTTTTGCGGAATGTGAAACAATTGAACAACCGTCGCAGTCATATAATTCAAAAGTTAAAGGATTTTCATTTTAATTCTGATCAGCCGTTATCCTTGAATAACTTTTTAACGTACTACCAATTGTCTATTTATGACTTTTATGGCAGGAGTGGTAATCGTTCATTCAGTCGAATGCTAGTAGAGGCTGGCATTAAAGAAGACTTTTACTTTCAGGATGAAAAAATGGTCACAAAACGGTTGTCTAACTTCTTTTACTTAAATTCAAAGACGTTGCTTGATTTTTATTTACGCTATTTGACTGATTTTGTAGTGCGTAGTGAAGAGGAAAGCCTAATGGCCAATATGTTTTACTACTCATTCTATCAGAAAGCACCACATGAAGAGGGATTTGATTCCATTGAAGCAGGGATTAACTATGTTGTAAGTGTGCCCGAAATAAAGGAAGAAATACTGCAAATCCTGGATTATAACCGGCAACATTTAACGGCAATGGAGTTTATGCATGATTTGGACTATCCATCCCCATTACGTGTTCATGCGAGTTATAATATTAACCAGATAATGGCGGCGATGGATCACTATAATAAGGATAAAGCCCCGAATTTCCAAGAGGGCGTTAAACATTTCAAGGAAAAAAGTACAGATGCGTTTTTCATAACGTTAAATAAATCGGAAAAGGATTTTTCACCATCAACATTGTATAAAGATTATGCGATGAATGAACAATTATTCCACTGGCAAACTCAGAGCACCGTGACGCCAACGAGCAAAACAGCTAAGCGCTATATTCATCATCGAGTAAATAACCACCAAATTATGCTATTTGTCCGGGAATATAAGAAAGAAAACGGGTATACGTCACCTTATATGTTTCTTGGGACTGCTGATTATGTGCAACATTCGGGAAGTAAACCAATGAATTTTGTTTGGCGTTTACGTCGCGAGATGCCGCCGATGTTTGTATCGAAAGCGAATAAGAATGTATTGTAGTGTGAAAATAAAAAGCTTCGTTAATTAACGGAGCTTTTTATTATAATTTTTTAATGACGCAAAATGACGGCCTATATTGCCTGCAAATCGGAAGTGGAAGCGGCGGGCTCGACTTACATTGGGGGACCCCTCCACACCGATGGCAATCTGGTATCCGGACACGCTTGGCCAGATTTGCCGGGAGTGATGAAGGAGTTTGTCAGACAGGTAAATGCGTTGTATTGTTCTTCAAGGGGACAGCCTAAACTAGGGCCATCTTTTTTAAAGTTTACGATAACAGTTTTTACGCAACATTGGCGAGCATGCTTCTTCAGCACCTAATCCTTCACTTTACAACCATTGGTCCTATTAACATTTCCGGTTCTTCTCCTAAAGCCAACTTACAGATGCGATCATAGCTTACATCCTTATAGTTTGCCAACAGCTTTTGTACCGCGTCCATACGTTGATGTTCTTTTAACTTTTTTATTTCGCTTTTGTATATGGACAGCACGTAACCGTTTTGTACATGTTGCTCAAACTCGCTTGGGTCGTCATCCATAACTAAACAGCCTAAATATTGAAAGCTGTATTGCAACTGACGTGTAAGGCTAATGATATTTTTAAATTGCTGATATTGTACAGGTTCATTTTCTTTCAGGTTTTCGATGGCATGCCTGACATTTTGCAGCTCATGAATGGTTGCTGAAATAAGCATACTACCTCTCCTTAATCCCATGGTTTTTCGATTGATAATGAAGAAATCAAGTCTTTATTTTGCTGTCTTTTTAACTCTTTTATTTCTACGCGTTCACTGCTGGTTTCATAAAGATATATTTCTTCATCCGTTTCTGGTATCACCTTTGGTACCTGGGCTGGTTTTTTGTCAGGTCCGATTGCAACAAACGTTAAAAATGCTGTTGCGGCAATTCGTCTTTCACCTGTTTCAAGTTCTTCGGCAATGACTTTACAGAAAATCTCCATTGAACTTTTTCCGGTATAGGTGACGAATGCTTCAATACATACTGAATCTGACTGACGAATTGGCGTTATAAAGTGAACGGAGTCCGTTGATGCTGTCACACATTCTTTGATACGTGAATGCCTTCTGGCTGCCAATGTTGCACATGCATCCATTTTCTTCATTAAGACTCCGCCAAACAGGGAGTGATAATTATTTAGGTCATTTATTAATACTTGGTCGGTTTGTACTACCCGTGTATCTTTCATTAATTTAGATTCCATTTCGTTTCACCTCGAACGTTTCTCTATCAACAGCACATACAAAATTATAATCCCGACTAATGGGTAAAGTACAATTCCGATTCAGTATGGTTAGGATAAGGCTAATGCATGAAAACGAGTACAGACCTAATCTTGAGCCTTCCAGAATTAGGTCTGTTTGTGTTGTATTAATTTATTTTTGGTAAATGAAATAAATTGTTGCTTGCTGATTAATGACAAGTTGGCATCTTTTTTCCATATAAAGGCTAAATTCCAGTCAAGACGTGGGTGTGTTACAGGAATCACGCTTATATCCTTCGTGAAGTTTCGGCTTGTCGTTTCGGGTAAGAGTGTTATTCCCAAATTGGTTGCGACCATTTCCTCCAAAAAATCAATTTGCGACGTTTCAGAAACAATTTTAGGTTCGAACCCTTGCCTTTTACACGCTTGAATAATAATGTTTCTTGACTCGAAGTCCTGATTAAACATGATAAACGACTCTTCTTTTACGTCTTTTAATTGTACTTGTGATTTTAACGACAGGGGGTGCTCACTTGAAACAACAAGGTGTAATTGGTCCTCAATAAAAGTGTAGTAATCCACGGTTGGATGATCATTCAAAACAACAACACCACAGTCCAGCATCCCGTTCCAAACTTTTTCCTCAATAACTTTTGATCCATTTTCTTCTAAATTAAACGTAACTCCCGGGTAGTCCTGATGAAAGTCGGCAATTAATTGTGAAAAGAAAAAGGAGTTGACAACCGTCGGCAAACCAATCCGAATATGCCCCGTTTTTAATGTGCGTAGTTGATCCATTTCCTTTTCCAGTTCTGTCATTTGCTGTTTAATCGTTAATGCGTGTTTCTGCAGTACTGTCCCAGCTTCCGTCAGTGTTACTTTCCTTTTTGACCGGTGAAACAGCGGAACCCCCAAGTCATCTTCTAATGTCTTGATAACACGGCTGAGTGCCGACTGTGTAATATAAAGGTTCTCAGCTGCTTGTGTGAAACTTTCGGTATGGCTTACTTCTAAAAAATAATGCAAATGTTTAATATCCAAGCAGGTCACCCACTTTAATGATTTACCTTAGTATCATAACATGCTGACAAAAAAATACATTTACCGCCGGTTCTGGGCTGCGTTTCGAGATATGCGGTTTTTTCCTCATAACGGTTATAGTATTTGGGATATCAGCCAAAATAAAAATAAATGTGGAAGGAGTGATACTCATGGGTGAACAATCACGATTTATTTCCGGTGACAAGGCGCCAAACAGTGGCGTTTATATTGAAGTAGGGGAAACAGGCAGTAATGTAGAGGAACCACAGCAAATTGAGATGGAAGCCGGAGAAAAATTCCCAAAACCTGAAAACCAGGATCGTGTTTGGGTGAATAAACGGGATTTGTCGAAGCCAGGCGTGCAGGGACGCCAACAATAACAGAATAGTGCAGTATTTTTAAGCGAACAGGCTGCTGGATAAAACGCCAGCACAAGCCGCGATAATACAAAAAAGTCTAAAGACAGCCGTCCAAACTTAGGAAGGACAGCTGTCTTTTTGTTTCAACGTCAGAAAGTATGAGTTTTTTGTAAGGGTCGCAATTTTTGTTATCAACCACGAAAAACGGTAAAATAAAGAGAGAA
The DNA here is from genome assembly GCF_042685205.1 of Lentibacillus juripiscarius. Taxonomy (NCBI): domain Bacteria; kingdom Bacillati; phylum Bacillota; class Bacilli; order Caryophanales; family Bacillaceae; genus Lentibacillus; species Lentibacillus juripiscarius. Next base: position 43,061 of record NZ_JBHUNA010000041.1, on the reverse strand, counting down.
TAATCTTGAAAGGATTTGCTACATGAGTACTGACGTTACTTCATTTGTACTATTATTTGCATTGATGCTTCTTGTTGGCGTGCTTACGACGAAATTCTCAGCTCGTTTAGGGTTGCCTTCGCTTGTTTTATTCCTGTTTGTCGGAATGCTGCTCAATGAAATTATTTACTTTGAGAATGTGGAGCTTACCCAGTTTATTGGTATATTGGCGCTTATTATCATTCTATTTGAGGGTGGTACACAGACTAAGTGGAATAAAATGCGTCCGGTACTTGCTCCAGCGGGTATATTAGCGACTGTCGGGGTATTAATAACCTCTGTAATTACCGGATTTGCGGCTATTTATATCCTTAACCTGAGTATGCTGGAAGGGATGTTGTTTGGGGCGATTGTTGGATCAACGGACGCTGCAGCGGTTTTCTCTGTTTTAGGGAATAAAAATATTAATAAAAGGCTGACGGCTACATTGGAGGCTGAATCCGGGACGAACGATCCGATGGCGGTCTTTTTAACGGTGGCATTCATTGAAATGATTCAAGTTCCGGACAGCACCATTTGGATGGCTGTTGGCGGCTTTTTTGTTCAAATGGGATTCGGTCTAGTCTTTGGGCTGGTGTTTGGCAGATTAAGTGTGCTGTTAATTAATAAAATCCAGCTGGACGTATCCGGTATGTATCCGCTTTTGGCGTTGGGAAGCGCTATTTTAACATATGGTGTGACCGACTATTTAGGCGGAAGTGGATTTTTGGCTGTTTATGTGATGGCGATTCTAATTGGAAATAGTGATTTAATGCATAAATTCTCGATTGTCCGTTTTAATGAAGGGTTTGCGTGGATGATGCAGATCATCATGTTCATCTTCCTTGGTCTGCTCGTCTTCCCAAGTGATTTAATAGAAGTTGGCTGGCAAGGGATTCTTCTATCCATCATTCTTATGTTCATTGCCAGACCTATCGCAACTGTTTTATGTATGGTTTTTTTCAAACACAATGTAAAAGAACAGATCTTTCTATCCTGGACAGGGCTGAAAGGTGCGGTTCCAATTGTTTTGGCTACTTATCCAATTATAGCGGATGTCGAACATGCTTATGTGATCTTTAACGCGGTCTTTTTCGTGGTGCTTATTTCTGCGCTTGTCCAAGGCAGTACGTTGTCTCCGCTGGCATCGAAGTTAGGCTTGACAGAAGAAGGCGATGATTTTGACCCAAGCGGTTTCGAAATGATTAACCTGGGCAATACGAATTCTGAGATTATTAAACTGCCAATTGGTAAAGCGGCACCGGCCGTTCATTCAACGCTGACGGACATTACTCTGCCAAGTGATACATTGGTTATTGGCATTGTCAGGGACGAAGATTTAATCACCCCGAGCGGGGATACCTCGATTGAAGCCGGTGATACGTTATTTGTGCTTAGTGAGAAAGAAAAACGGCATAAAGTCAGAGAGGTCTTTTTAGGGAAGAAAAAAAAGAAGGAAAAGCCAAAGAAGAAAGGATTATTTGGCAGGATGAGAATGTGACTTATGGATATCCTCAAGTATGATGGTTTAGCAAACAAAAAATTACGGCTCCCAAGATAATGGGGACTGTTTCGTAAAATAAGGAGGGTAAGCAGGTTCAATAAACCTGTCCCTCCTTTTTCTGATTCTACATGGTATCGCAATTGAATAAGGGTAGTATAGTGGGGTTCAAATTCACCTGAACGAAAGATTTGCCACCCAAATATAATAGTTATTTTAAGATGAATTAAACAAATATTGAAACTTTACGGGGGAGTAATCGTATAGTACGATAGAACCATTCTACATAGGTGCGGTGCTTTTGGCCGATGGGTGGATTCACAAATTTTATGAGGGAGTGGGTTTTTAATATGTTTCAAGACGCACTAATTTTAATGATATTGGCAATCATTGGTGTTGTAGCGCTAGTTGTCGGGATAATCGCATTTATTATCTTCAGACTTCGCTATAAAACTGCTAGCTCGAATGAAGCGCTCATTGTCACTGGACCGAAGCTTGGTGATCCGGAGCAAGAACGGAATGTATTCCAGGATGAGAATGGGCGCTCGGTTAAGATCATTCGCGGCGGTGGGTATCGTCTGCGCATGTTTCAGACGGCGACACCGATTGATCTGACATCCTTCCAGTTGCAGGTCGATTCAGAAAAAGCGTACACCAAGGAAGGGATTCCGGTACGAGTGGTCAGTACGGCCGTCATCAGTATTGGCAGCGAACTGGAAATTATGGCCAACTTTGCTGAGAAATTTCTCGGGAAAAAGCAAAACGAACGTGAATCCGAATTAAGGGATGTCTTAAACGGACATTTGCGTGCGATTATTGCCTCACTTTCGATTGAAAAAATCTATAACGATTTTAAGGAAGTCAATACGCAGGTGAAGAAGATTGCTGAGGCAGACCTTAAAGGCATGGGCTTTGAAATCACATCGTTTGCGCTGAATGATGTAGAAGACGTCGACACCGAAAATGGCTATATTGATGCACTGGGTCGTCCGCACATTGCGGAAGTGCAGAAGGTAGCTAATCAGGCTGAATCTGATGCGGAAAAGGAAACACGCATTTATCAGGCGCAAAATGATCAGGAAGCACAGGATGAAGAGAATCGGCGCCTGACTGCGGTCGCCCAGTCCAAGAAGGAAAAAGACATCAAGGAAGCTGAATTCCAGAAAGAAACGAACCGGGCCAAAGCGAATGCGGAACAAGCGGGTGAACTCGAACGGCAAAAACTAGCCCAGCAGGTAAAAGATGAGGAATTGAAAGTGCAATACATCGAGAAGCAGCGCGCGGTTGAACTGGAGGAAGAAGAAAACAAACGCCGCCGCTCGATTGCTGATGCGGAAGCCTATAAAACGACGAAAGCGGCTGAAGCAGATGCAGAAAAAGAACGCATCAAAGGTGAGTCCGAAGCAGAGGTTATCCGTCAGCGGGGTATTGCCGAAGCCGAATCCAAAGAACGCATGGCCGAGGCGATGGAGAAATACGGCGAGGCCGCTATTGTCGAAATGCTCATCAACGTCTTGCCGGAGTATGCTGAAAAAGTGGCTGCCCCAATTTCTCAAATTCAAGATTTGAAAGTGATTGACATGGGTGGCAGTGACTCACAGGGTGGCTCATCAAAAGTGGCCAACAACGTAACGTCAACGATGCTCGGCATTCAGGAATCTCTGAAAGAAACGACTGGCATGGACCTGAAGGCAATGCTGGAAAGCTATGTATCCCGGGGTAACGCTGATCACTTCGGTTCTCAAAAGCAAAAGTATTATCAAGAGGCCTCAGCAGCCCAAGGCCCAAGCGAGGCGGCATCATCAACAGACGAGGGTGTTTCCGGAAAGGAAGCGAACACCGATCGTGACAACACATGAACGGATTTCCGGGGTTAGCTAGTGGTGAGCCCGATGTCCGTGTGAGTCGATCAGACAGCAAGCAGGCGCTATTTCCCGGGAAATGGCGCCTGCTTTTTTCAAAGTTCGTTGTGTTGCCATGTTGAAGGTGTTGCCTTGGGGGGGATGACAGAGCACACGGAAATATCAACCGGTTTAAAAGGATATTAACTGGTTAGCGGTGGATATCAACCGGTCGCGGCGGGATATCAACCGCCTTACATGGAAAATCAACCGGTTTACAGAAAATATCAACCCGTCGCCAAATATTAACATTCTGAATGCACAAATATCTATAGGGTCAACAAGAGGGGAAGGGGGGATTTGGTGATACCAACGTTTATGCTTTTGACTATTTGTCTTGCTATATTGAATTTTTCATTAAGTAGATGGCTGTTTGGTGAGAGAAGAAAAAAGATTTCTGAAACAGATGGGGAGAAACATCACCGTTGGATCATTTTTTTATGTGTTTTCATCAGTCTTGCCATTATGGGAACGGTAATCGGTTTAGACAATCATTTTGCGGTCATGTGGCTTTTAGTGTGCACACTGATTGTGATTTACGGCATTCAGTCATTCATGGAGTGGAAGTATTTAAAAGGGTCAAAACAATTTTTAATTCCACTTATGTTAATGGCCATGAGTGTTATTGGCGTTCTGGCAATCTTTTTCATCAGTGACTTGATGAAGTATACGACGTTTCAGGAAGTCGTTTCGGATCAGCTCCATGAAGAAACGGAAATCAGACGCATTTCGATTCGAGTTAATGAGTTGAACAACGCCGGAATGGCGGAGACGATAAAGAAGCGTGCGACTATCAACGATGATGAAACGATTGATCGTATCTTACAGGATTTTTCGGAAATGGAACTAAAGAAAGATGACGGTTTCTTAGAGGAAAGAAAATACTATATAAGCATTGTTACGAAGAACAAGAAGGCGGAAGATTATTATAAGACCGAGGACCTTGTTGTTTATGTCGGTAACCATTACATAAGTATTTCAGAAGGCCGCGCCAGCCGATACAGAATTGTCAGTGAGACCGATCATTTACAAACCATCGAGTCACTGGTGAAAAGTGATAAGATAGATTGGAGCACGCCGGGGACAGATTAACGAGAAGGTGGATGTGTTGATGTTTGACCATCATCCGTTGATATCCCGGAACGATGTGTTGATCTTAAAGGGGTGAATTCCTTGAAACTATACAGTGTAATATCTATGGTCATTTTGCTGCTTCTAGGTGCCGGGTGTACGAACGCAAATAATCAGGTTGCGACAATCACGGCAAATCCGAATTCAACTTATGAAACAACGTTTAAAGACTTAGGTATTGGAGTATTGTATGATTTCAATTTTTACCTGCCTGATGCGGATAAAAGATGGGTCCGCATGTGGGTGGAAAGATACCGTGACGGACAAAAGGATCCTCAGCCTTTGACTCAAATTTCCTATGGGTTGAGTCCTAAAAAGGTTAAAGAAGGGCATCTTGGGTTTGGCATCATTAATCCCGACAACGAACATTCATCCATTTTTCTGTATGCACCTGGAGTATCCCAAAAACCTAAGAAAATAAAGCAAAGTATTAATACGAATTTGCCCAGATCAGGAGGATATGCCATAGGTGATGGAAAAGTAGAATTGGAACTGGGAAAAACCAATATATTGGCCGTATATCGGCGGGCATCAGAAAAAGGTTCCATCAAGCTTTATGATTTTCAGAAGGAAAACGAACTGGAACAGATGATAAAAAATGACAAAACAGTACTGCTGCTGAAATTGAAAACAGAAAAGAGAGAAGAAGTCTCTGGCTAAATAACAATAGGTATGCGGCATCACGCCAGGTAAGGAGTGAAAAAGCAATGAAGCGTAAACCCGCACGTTTCGGTGTCAGATTAATGGCAGACTTATTTGATTTTTTGATTTTAACTGTGCCTGCCACGCTGGTAATCTTCTGGGTAATGGGCGATGATATATCATTTGACTGGACCAGAAGCTGGGGTTGGCACGTCAGTTACACGTTGTATTTAACATTGGTGCCCCTGTTATGGAGTGGTTACATAATTGGCAAACGTCTTTTTAAAATTAATGTCAACCGTATGGATGGTGGCGAATTAACGTTGAAGAATATGGTTTTAAGAGAAGTTTTGGGGAAGTTTCTTTTAGCGTATGTAACAATAGGGATATCGAATGTCGTAAGTGTTTTCATGATAATCTTCAGAAGCGATAACAGAGCAATTCACGACTTCATCGGCGGCACGTATGTCAGGCAGAACAACTAGGGAGGTGTTTTATTCAACGAGCTGATACTAACAAATCATTTTTGCCAATAGCTTAATAATCAGAGGGAAACTTTCGTCACTGTTTTATCTTAGGGTGATTTCATGGATATCGGAAATCTTTTAAAAAGAAAAATAACCGCAACGTTTATTGTAACAATTGTTACTTCAATAATTCTTGCTTTCCTGACGGTAAATACCACAAAGCAGGAACCAGCTTATGAATTGGGAGCCAATTTCTTAGGCTGGCTATCAGTATACGGTGTTTACGCAGGTGCCATTATCTTGATTTATGGGAATTTTGTTTCTGCTGGAATTGAATTTTTGCAGCAAAAAGGGTTTATCAGGAGGGCCTGGATTTATATTTTATTGCACGGCATCTTTGGCTCAGCAAATGGTTTGTTATTTCAGGATCCGCGGCTGGCACTGTATGGCATGGCGGCTGCTGTTTTCTATGCGTTCATTGATAAATGGCTGTACAGAAGAATGAAGAAACGAGAAAGGTTGTGGCCCTTTTATCTGGTTCCAATCCTCGTTTGCGGCTTGTTCTGGGGTTATTTCCAATGGATATCGGAACCTTTGCCGCCGTTTACAGCACAGGATGCTGTCGAGCGCGTAACGGAAAGTAATGGGACCGCTGCTGATTTATTCTCTGAAGAAATTGGCAAAAGGGAAGAGACCATTGATGGTTATCATGTTGTGCGGGAAACTTCTGCAGAGGAAATCGGGAGTGAAACATATTTGGTGACCTTAACGGAAACATGGCAGAAAGGTAAGGAAAGAGGCTCGTATGAAATCACATATGAGGTTGACCGGCATTCTTTAACTGCCCGTGATTTGAAATGGGATGAAACGCCTCCGTACTATGATAGTTAGGCACGTTTCTGACGGGTGCGAGCAAATTATAGGGATATCGATAATGCTGGTAACATTTCAACGAATGGGTTGCCGGCACTGTTGAAATAACAGTAGGGGGTAAGCAGGTGACAAGAAACAAAAAGAAAAGGAAATGGGATTGGCTGCTTGAAGTGCTTTCCTACGTTCCTGAACTTTTGATTGAATCTATTAAATTGGTGGCAAGAGGAATAGTCAGCATCTTCAAGCATTGGAGCTAATGGTTTGCTTGGTATCGGTAGTAGTATAGTTCTCATTTTCCTAGCAAGCCATTTTCGCGAATGTCTTCTTGGACTAATGAACTAATGGCGTGATTCACCCTCGTAGCAATCACGCCAATCCAGTTCTTAAGCAAGCACCTGGCCGCCATTCACATGCAGCACCTGCCCGGTGACAAAGCGTGAATCATCAGAGGCCAGGTAGACAAACGTTGGGGCCACTTCAAATGGCTGTCCCTGACGATCCATCGGGTTGGGAGCCAGTGGTATTTGGTCAGCAGAAAAGCTTGCCGGAATGAGGGGTGTCCAAATGCGGCCGGGGGCGATGGCATTAACGCGGATTCCTTTTTCCACAAGACTGTTGGCGAGGGCACGGGTGAAGCCAACGTTGGCCCCTTTTGTCGCGGTGTAATCAATTAACTGGTCATTTCCCTCAAATGCAACGACAGAGGTGGTGTTGATGATGGAACTGCCTGCTTCCAAATAGGCGAGAGCTGCACGGGTTGTGTAGAAGTGCGAGTAGATATTCACTTTAAACGTATCATCGAATTGCTCGTCAGTAATATCTTCAAGACTTAACTGCTGGAATTGAATGCCGACATGGTTACACAGGATATGCAGCTCGCCAAATGTTTCCACGGTCTTTTCGACGATGGCAATGCACTGCTGTTTTTCACGGAGATCACCCGGTAGCAGCAGACAGCGCTTGCCCAGTTCTTCTACACGCTGCTTTGTCCGGTTGGCATCTTCATGCTCATCCAGGTAGGCAATTGCAACGTCTGCTCCTTCTTTGGCAAATGCAATCGCAGCTGCGGCCCCCATTCCGCTGTCACCACCTGTGATGAGGGCAACTTTTCCCTGTAATTTTCCGCTTCCATTTTCATTGGGGTTTTCCACAATCGGTTGTGGCACCATGAGCCGTTCTATTCCAGGCTGCCGGTACTGGCGTTGCTCGGGAACCGTGAGGGCAATATCTTCATAGCGTGTGATTTTTCCGTAATTGGGATATAACGGATACGGTTGCTTGTTTGGGTTATTGTTTTCAGACATAAACTGATTTGGCCTCCTGTCAAAGTATTATGTGCAGGATTACGTTATGCCAAATAGGCGGCTGTTGTGCCTGGTGATACAGGCTCGTGATGCACAAAAATGAATAGACTGGGAAGTACCAAGTCAAATAAGGAAAGGAAAATAGTGTTATGTTTGCTTACTACTACAATCCCGAAGTGAACTATTTACTGATTGACCGTGCGGAAGGGAAAACAGAGATGCTGTATGATGAGAACCCTTCTACATGGTCTGTTCCGATAATTGGACCGAGGCCGCCGTACTATACTCATCCACGATATGAACCGTACTATCCGGTTATTTGATAATTCTTGTAACGTCAAAATTTATGGATGACCATGTAAGAAACGCTTCAGCATTTGCTATAAGAGGAGGCGGCCGCCGAGTTTTACAAACGGTTTTAGTGTTAGGGAAGAGGAATAACGAATCACCCTCTATTAATCTTTGACATTTATTCCAAATAACCCAATAAAACCGGCTGCCTGCTCTGGTGCGATGACGGAACCACGCAAGTCTGCTTCATTAAGGTGGATTTGCGTGAACGTACAGCGGCTCAAATCCACATTGGCTAATGAAGTGCCGGAAAACTGGACATCGTCAATATCTGATGTGCCCAGCTGCAAATGGTCAGCGGACGCATGTATGAAGTTGGCGCCTTTTATTAAACAGTGGTCAAAATAGACATCCCGGAGCTCACTCTCATTGCACAAGAGATACGGGGCCTCGCAGCCTGTCCATGTGACATCCTGCATGATGGCCCGGTCCAGGTCAGCTCCAGCCAGTTTACAATTTCTGAACTCGACACGATTAAACCGTGCACCCTGCAGTCTAGCGCCGGAAAGGTCGCAGTTTTCGAACAGGACATCAAGCCAGTGGGAAAAAGGCAGTGCAGCATCGTTCAAACGCACATTCTGAAAATGCATCTGATCGAATCGAACGCGTTCGGCCTGTACAGGACTACTGGCTGTTTCTTGAATGGATCCCATTTCACAAAAGTCCTCATCGGTAAGTTCGTTTAAGGTCATCTTTTCCAGCTGTTCCGGCAAATCCGGCTTTTGGATGTGTCGTTGTTTCTTAGCCATGGTGTTTCCCCCTTTTGTCCAAATTATAGGCGATACTGGGGCTGTCGTACAGCAGTTTGTTATGATTGCCGGGATTGCAGTGGCAGATTTTGTGAATTAGAAACTTTTGCCGTTGCTGGGTTATCGTGTTTTGTGGCAAGAATCAACCGGATGCCGGGGGAAATCAACCGGTTTGGGCGAGAATCAACTGGACGTCGGGGGAAATCAACCGTTTTGGGCGAGAATCGACTGAATGCCAGGGAGAATCAACCGGTTTGTGGCAAGAATCAACCGGATGCCAGGGAGAATCAACCGGTTTGCGCCGAGAATCAACCGGACGTCGGGGAAAATCAACCGGTTTGCGGCAAGAATCAACCGGATGCCAGAGAAAATCAACCGGTCTGGGCAAGAATCAACCGAATGGCAGAGAAAATCAACCGGTTTGTGGCGAGAATCAACCGAATGGCAGGGAAAATCACCCGGTTTGTGGCGAGAATCAACCGAATGCCAAAGAAAATCACCCCGTGCCCACCCACCAGACATCCACCCCGTCGCCATAACCATAGGGCAAGAAAAAAAGATAACCACTGCATTTACTTGGTTTTTGCTCGAAAATGGGTGAGCAGCCGCTCGGTTTCTGCTGTTTCTTCTGGTGTAGGCACTTGTGTCTTTTGCTTTGACGGATTCTTTTTCCGCTTCTTGAACCAGTCAGGAATTACTTCTTCGGGTGCTGCATTTTTGCGGAAGGATGTCTGCTTGTGGTGAAACACCATTTCCTCAGCCTGGGCTGCCTCTACGGTCTGAATGCCGGCATTTACCCATGCTTGCAAAATACCCCGGATATATTTCCAGCTTGGTTTGTTGCGCTTCCATGCCCGTTTCATCGCTTCTAGGACGAGCAGGTCGCCAACATCGTCAATCCAATTCATGATGGAATTTCTGATTAATGGTGGCACGGCCCCAATCTGTTTCTCGTAAAAAATAATAGCTTCTGCAGTTGTTTCATTTGGTTTTTGTTTATGTTTCTTTTTATGTTTCTGTTTAACTAATGGGGCCGCGGCAAGGTCCGCCGTGTAGTCCGTGCCATGGTCCGTAAAGTGGTCCGAAGTGTGGGCCATCATCTGGTCCGTTGCGTGGTCCGCATTGTGGTCCGTCGTGTGGTTCATAACGTGGTCACTTCTTCCGTCCGCAAACCCGTTTGCACTGTGGTCCATTGTGGAGCAAAGGCAGGTGAGCTGATAGCTTGGAGCTTGGTTTCCCCGGCCTGGTATGTATGTAATGCAGCCATTTTTCTTTAGTTCACTTCGGGCACGTTTAAAGGAGCTTTCGTTCAGACCGGATTTTAGGCGCAGAACCATTCCCGCAACGGTAAACGTTTCTTTCCAGCCTGCTTTGTTGTTGATGTGCATGAGTGCGTGCCAGAGGGAAATGGCAGATGGCGACAGCGGGCGAATCTCAAGCTGACTGTAAAACACGTTAATCTGTTTAATATAGTTCATATGTATGTTCCTCCTTCAATATAGTGGTTCATAGCTATAATCGTTTGCGGAGAGCGAAAAGTGTCATCAAAAGAAAAAGTTTTCTAATGTTTTTTGTTGCTGAGCCGTCATGATTGAATATCATTTCAGGAAACTTTAAAGTGAACAATAGGAATATTTTGATAAGGAGTGGTTTGGAATGGGACAGGATATACAAGGAAAAGTAGCGTACATAACTGGCGCCGGGAGTGGGATTGGAAGAGCGACGGCACTTGAATTGGCGCGTGAAGGTGTCCATGTTGGGTTGATTGCCCGGACGGAGAGCAAACTGCAGACTGTAGCGGAGGAAGTTGAAGCACAGGGTGTGCAAGCAAGTTATGCCGTCTGTGATATTGCCGATATGGATAAAGTGGAGCAGGCCGTTTCCGAACTCCGACAAAACGTTGGCCCCGCTGATATTCTTATCAACAATGCTGGAATCGGTTTGAAAGGAAGTTTTCTGGACCTTGATCCGAAAGACTGGAAGCACACACTCGAAGTGAATGTTTTTGGCACATACCATGTCACTCGGGCTGTTCTACCGCAGATGATTGAAAAAGATCAAGGGGATATCATCACTATTTCGTCCAGTAACGGGCTGAAAGGAACAGCCGGATCGACATCGTACAGTGCGTCCAAATTCGCTGTTCAAGGAATGTCTGAGGCACTTATGCAGGAAGTTCGGCCGCATAATATCCGTGTGTTCACATTGAATCCGAGCATGGTAGCAACGGAAATGATGTATGGCGATGACCCCGAAAAGAATGATAAAGAGAAATATATGCAGCCGGAGGATATGGCCGAATACATGGTGTCCCAGCTGAAATTGCATCCGCGCATTTTTATCAAACAATCACTGCAGTGGGCGACGAATCCGTTTTAAATGAACAATATAAGCAGCAAACAAAAACGCTCAGATATATTCTGAGCGTTTTTAAAGTGTTTTCTTTCCCCATTTCAAACAATTGTCTTATCAAGTTTTGATAAGCCAATTCCTTACATATTATGCTATTTTGATAATGCGATTTTTATATGGGCTAAGTGATGCTCTTCATGCCAAGCTAATTTTGCAATCTTTGTTGCAACTGTTATGTTACCAGTTATCTGATGAACAAAAGTTCGATCCAATTGCTCTTCATTTAAACGCTGACCTAAAGACACGATGCGTTCATTTATACCTTCCAACATTTTTATAGAACAATCTACGGGAAGCTCTGTATCCGGTTGAATAGCCCACTTTTCTTCGTCAAAAGGTGGTACTGTTGGTCTCTCGTCTGTTAAAGCCAGCTTCAAACGTTGATACATATTCAACTGAGAGTCAGCAATATGATGAACAAGCCCGCGAACTGTCCAGCTACCATCACGGTAAGTTTTGCTTAATTCCTCATCACTTAATGAGTCAACCGTTTCTCTTAATCGAATCGTGTACGTTTCGATTTGCCTTAACCATTCTTGAATAGTATCAAATGTTACCTTTTCGGGAACTTGTAATTTACCAATTGGGTATCTTACATCCATTTTCAATCGCCTCTTCCTGTTCTTTATTTCATTATATTTCCGTATTAGCGTTTAATATAGCTAATCGGCTTCGTTATAACAAGCCAATTATTTTTATCTCCAATTTCTCTTGTTAAATCATGAACCTTATGAAGAGTTACTAATAAATTCTTTTATTACAACTGAAAAGCGTCAAAAAGATAATAACAGGAAACAGGCAGGACATTGCCTGTTTGTAGCTAAAATAATTTTTGCTTCATAATAACACTCTATCCGTTCCTGGTCCCTATTTTTAGGACAAAAGTCAATCTGCCCGGAAAGACGCTTTCACCAACTCCATAAATCGCTCCACAATCGGCGGCAGATAGCGGTTTTTGTCATACGCAAGATAAACAGTGCGTGAAATGCCTGCCCCTTCAATTGCTTTGCTGGTGCAGCGGGCGTTGTTGGCATAACGAATATAGTTTTCCGGCACAACGGTAATGCCGAGACCGTCTTCGACAAGGCTTGAGCCTGTTTCGAAACGCTCAATTTCAAACTGGATGTTAGGCTTGATGCCCGATTTGCTGAAAGCATTCAGGATATCCCGCCGTGTCTGAAACCCTTCCTTGCAGACAATAAAATTTTCCCCGTCCAAATCACAGATAGCCAGTGTCTTCTGTTCGTTAAGCCTATGGCCCGGCGGAAGCAGCGCAACTAGACGTTCTTCATAAATGGGAATGGTTTCGATATCGTCTTTGTGTATGTACTGATTGGTGATAGCTAGATGGATATCGAAATTGTTCAGCGCCTGCTCGACATCGGAAAGGCTCAGCGTTTCCAGCAGGCGAATGCGCACATCGTTGTACTCCTGCTTGAATTGGGTGAGAATGCCCGAGACGAAAAACATCGATGACTCAATCAGGCCGATGGACAGTTCGAGCGGTCCCTGCTGCTTGAGCCGGTCCATTTCAAATGAGACATGCTCATAGTGATGGATCAGTTTTTTTGCTTCCTGATAAAGAATTTCTCCTTCACTGGTCAGGCGGAACCCGCGGGAAGATCGGTCCATTAGGGACAATTCCAATTCCTGTTCAAGCTTCTTGATAGCAGCACTTAGAGAAGGCTGTGCGATATGCAGAGTGCTGGCGGCGCGGGTGTAATTTTTCTCATCGGCAAGCGTGATGAAGTAGAGCAGCTGGCGGAATTCCAATCCAGGTCCCCCCCATAGATAAAATCTATCGAAACATAAGTAATAAGTATTGGTCATTATACCATAGTTAAATTATAATATTAACCAAAGTTATTATTTTCAGAAATATAAAGGCATATCAATTGAGGTGTTTGTTATGTTTGAGACGACAGATCAACAGCTTTGGACTGGCAGAGTTGATGATGCCTCCGATCCGGCTGGTTTTCGTTTTCATCAGGTCGTTTCGGTGAAGAATTTGGATGAACTGGAGGCAAATAAACATGCGTTTGGCATTGTTGGATTCGCCAGTGATGAAGGTGTCAGAAGGAATAAAGGCCGACGAGGTGCAGCACGGGGGCCTGATGCAATTCGGCAACAATTAGCAAAACTGCCGTATAACCTGGATAAGGGTATCGTGCCAGTTGACACCGGTAATGTATGCTGCGAGGGGCATGCACTTGAGGAAGCACAGGCGGAACTGGGCCGGCATGTATCAAAAATGTTGAGCAAAAGGACAACGCCAATCATCCTCGGTGGCGGACATGAAACATTGTACGGCCATTATCTTGGTGCAAGGGAATATATCGGTCCTGACAAAACGATAGGAATCATCAACATTGATGCGCATTTTGATATGCGGCATGATCCGGAGCCATCGTCCGGCACGATGTTCAGGCAGATTTTGGAGAAGGATGATAAAGCCGGCTATTTGTGCCTTGGTATTCAGGAGTTCGGCAATACACAGGCATTGTTTGCGATCGCCCGGAAATTAGGTTGTGAGTATATTTTGGAAAAAGATATCGCATCGAATGAATTCCAAGATACGTTTGCGGTGATTGATGACTTTTCGAAACGGCATGATGCAGTAATCATGACACTTTGCACCGACTCGATTACAGCATCTGCAGCACCGGGCGTGAGTGCACCGTCACCATTGGGGTTGGACCCGAAAACAGTGAAAAGACTATTAACCTATGTGGCGGGAAAAAGCAATGTAATCAGTTTTGATATTTCGGAAGTGAACCCGCTTGTGGATGAAAGCGACAAAACAGTCAGACTCGCTGCCAATCTGGTTGCCGAAACAATGCGGGCGTTTCGTAAATAAATTTGAAAGCGTTTTATATATGAAAGGGGGAGATGATGACATGGCGGAAAAAACAAAAGGACCGGTCGAGCAATACCACGGAACAGAATTAAATACGAAAGGGTGGCTGCAGGAAGCGGCACTTCGAATGCTGCACAATAACCTGAATCCGGACGTAGCGGAAAACCCGGATGAGCTGGTTGTGTATGGTGGCATTGGAAAAGCAGCTCGGAACTGGGAAAGCTTTGGGGTAATTGTTCGGGAACTGAAGCGGCTCGAAAATGACGAGACACTCCTCGTGCAGTCCGGTAAACCGGTCGCGGTATTCCGGACGCACAAGGATGCGCCGAAAGTGTTAATTGCCAATTCCAACCTGGTTCCGGCATGGGCAAATTGGGATCAATTCAATGAGCTTGATCAGAAAGGACTGATGATGTACGGCCAGATGACAGCGGGCAGCTGGATTTACATTGGCAGCCAGGGCATCGTCCAGGGAACGTATGAAACATTCGCGGAGTGTGCGCGACAGCATTTTGGCGGCAGTTTGAAAGGCACCATTACACTGACAGCTGGGCTTGGCGGCATGGGCGGTGCACAGCCGCTCGCAGTCACGCTGAATGACGGTGTCTGCATTGCCGTGGAAGTTGATCAGCACCGGATTGACCGACGTCTGGAGACCAAGTATCTCGACACACAGGCAGATGATTTGGACCACGCGCTGCGACTGGCACGGGAAGCACGTAACGCGGGCAAGGCACTCTCGATCGGGCTGCTCGGCAATGCAGCAGAACTGCTGCCGGGCATGATTGAAAAAGGGTTTATCCCTGATGTGCTTACCGATCAGACATCAGCTCATGACCCGAAAAATGGCTATGTTCCGGCTGAAATGACATTGGAGGCGGGCGCGGAATTACGGAAGAAGAATCCAGCAAATTATACAACACTGTCACGCAAGAGCATTGCCCGGCACGTGGAGGCGATGCTAACGATGCAGCAAAAAGGCGCCATTACGTTTGATTATGGTAACAACATTCGCCAGGTTGCCAAAGATGAAGGCGTCAATAACGCGTTTGATTTTCCTGGCTTTGTGCCGGCATATATCCGGCCACAATTTTGCGAAGGCAAAGGACCGTTCCGCTGGGTGGCGCTGTCTGGTGATCCAGAAGATATTTATAAGACCGATGAAGTAATTTTGCGGGAGTTCAGCTATAATGAATCCCTTTGCAACTGGATCCGTATGGCCCGGGAAAAAATCAGCTTTCAAGGGCTGCCGTCACGAATCTGCTGGCTCGGCTACGGGGAGCGCGCCCGGTTCGGCAAAATCATCAATGACATGGTTGCAAGTGGTGAATTGAAAGCACCAATTGTAATCGGCCGTGACCATCTAGATTCCGGGTCGGTCGCATCACCAAATCGTGAAACAGAAGGCATGAAAGACGGCAGTGATGCGGTAGCCGACTGGCCGATTTTGAACGCCCTAATTAACAGTGTCGGCGGAGCCAGCTGGGTGAGTGTCCACCATGGCGGCGGTGTCGGCATGGGTTACTCGCTGCACGCTGGAATGGTCATTGTTGCAGACGGCTCAAAAGACGCAGAAGCGCGGCTGGAGCGGGTGCTGACGACTGACCCAGGCATGGGAGTCGCACGGCATGTGGATGCAGGTTATGAACTGGCAGAGGAGACCGCACGCGATAAAGGCGTCCAAATTCCAATGCTGAACAACAAAGGAGAGGCTTAACATGGGAAAAACACTTCATATAAAAAATGCTGCACAGGTAGTGACGATGGCCGGCCATACAGAGAAGCCGGCCAGACAGAAAGCCATGCAGGAATTGAACATCATTGAACATGGCAGTGTGCTTATTCAGGATGGAAGAATTTTGGCAGTGGGCACACTGGAAGAGCTTACACAAGAATATGGAAACGTGCTAGCCGAAGCTGAGGTGCTGGATGCCACAGGGAAAACCGTTACACCTGGCCTGATTGATCCGCACACCCATCTTGTTCATGCCGGGACCAGGGAAAATGAGTATGCGATGCGGCTGAAAGGTAAGTCATATATGGAGATTATGAATGCCGGGGGCGGCATCCATGCGACAACTCGCGCGACACGGGAGGCCGATTTTGACCAGCTGTATGAGGAGTCAAAGCAGCGTCTCGATACCTTTTTTCAGTACGGAGTAACAACGGTGGAGGCCAAAAGCGGTTATGGCCTGTCCCTTGAGCATGAATTGAAGCAATTGGAAGTCGCCGCTAAGCTGAACAAGGATCATGCCATGGATATCGTCTCCACGTTTATGGGTGCGCATGCTGTTCCTGTTGATGAGCGGGATAACCCGGAACCATTTGTCAGCCGGGTGATTGAAGAGATGATTCCGGAAGTGGCCCGGCGAAAGCTTGCCGACTTTAACGATGTATTCTGCGAGCGTGGCGTTTTCACACCGGACCAGTCAAGACGGATATTGGAAGCCGGTAAGGAATACGGGCTTACTCCAAAAATCCATGCTGATGAAATTGAACCATATGGCGGTGCTGAGCTGGCTGCAGAAGTCGGTGCCATTTCAGCCGATCATCTTTTGAAGGCGTCTGACGAAGGCATTCGCAAAATGGCTGCTAACGATGTGATGGGTGTTCTGCTTCCGGGAACGGCGTTTTTCCTGATGGCGGAATATGCCAATGCACGGAAAATGATCGACGGCGGTGTGCCTGTCGCACTGTCCACCGACGCCAATCCAGGCTCATCGCCGACACTGTCCCTGCAGTTCATCATGAATCTGGGCTGCCTGAAGATGGGCATGACACCGGAAGAAGTATTGACCGCAACAACGATTAATGCAGCCCATGCCATCGGCCGCGCTGACACAATCGGCAGCCTGGAGGTAGGAAAACAGGCTGACATAGCTATATTTGATGTGCCGAACTATCTGATGCTGTCGTACAACTATGGGATGAATCATGTTGATGGCGTAGTTAAGGGAGGGGAGCTAGTAGTTGGACTTCACCGTGGGAGGAATAGTAAATGATTGAATTAATGGGTCATTCACTAACGATAGATCAATTAAAAAGAATCTGTATTGACATGGAAGAAGTTATAATTTCGGAAAAGAGTATGCATGATGTTCAAAATAGCCGGCTGGCTGTTGAAGCAATTGTATCCAATAAAAAAACAGTGTATGGGATTAACACTGGCTTCGGCAAATTCAGTGACGTCATTATCAATGAAGAAGACGTGGAGGATTTGCAGCTTAACTTAATACGCTCGCATGCATGTGGTGTTGGTGACTTTTTTCCGGAAGTAGTTTCAAGAGCAATGATGGTACTTCGGCTTAATGCTCTTTTAAAAGGATATTCAGGAGTTCGCTCAGACGTGGTTGAACTGTTGAAAGAACTGATCAACAGACAGGTTCATCCGGTTATTCCGCAGCAAGGATCATTGGGGGCGTCAGGAGACTTAGCCCCCCTGGCACACTTGGCACTTGTATTAATTGGAGAAGGAAGCGTTTTTGATGATGGTCAACCGGTCGATGCCAAACAAGTGTTAGATGCGAAAGCCGTTGAACCAATAACATTAAAGGCGAAGGAAGGCTTGGCACTGATTAATGGTACGCAAGCTATGACTGCAATGGGTGTTATTAACTATATAGAAGCCGAGCAACTTGCATATGACAGTGAGTGGATTGCAGCACTAACCACGGAGGGACTGGAAGGTATCATTGATGCATTTCATCCGGTTGTTCATCAAGCAAGAGGATTTAAGCAACAGGAACAAGTGGCAGAAAGAATGAACGATTGGCTGGAAGGCAGCCAATTAATTACACGACAAGGCGAAAAACGTGTTCAGGATGCCTATTCGATTCGTTGTATTCCACAAGTTCATGGTGCAACATGGCAAACGCTTGATTATGTAAAAGAGAAACTGGAAATTGAAGCGAATGCCGCTACGGATAACCCGCTTATTTTTGATGACGGTAACTTGGTTATATCTGGAGGTAATTTTCACGGTCAGCCAATAGCTTTTGCAATGGACTTCTTAAAAATTGCTATAGCAGAACTGGCAAATATATCTGAGCGCCGTGTTGAACGGTTAGTTAACCCGCAGCTTAATGATCTGCCTCCGTTCTTAAGTCCCAAACCCGGTTTGCAATCAGGCGCAATGATCATGCAATATACCGCAGCATCTTTGGTTTCGGAAAATAAAACATTAGCACACCCTGCAAGCGTCGATTCCATTCCTTCATCAGCAAACCAAGAGGACCATGTAAGTATGGGTACGACTGCCGCTAGACACGCGGGATCAATTGTACAAAATTCCCGCAAAGTCCTTTCGATTGAATGTATTTGTGCGTTACAGGCGGTTGGATACAAAGGATCTGAAAAATCAGCTCCTAAATTACAAGAGTTATGGGAAAAACTTCGGGATGTTGTTCCGAGTATAACAAATGACCGTGTTTTTTCTAAAGATATAAAAGCAGTTGAAGAAGTTTTAACCCCGTTTAGCAAGCATGCATGACGAAAAATGGTATGTTCGTTAACTTGTTTCAGTGAATCATGTTTTTCTATATATAATCTTATTTACCGATGGAGCAATTTTAACAAATCCTATCTTTTCCTCTATAATATGGCAAAGAACCATCACCATGATGGTTCTTTGTTATTCAGCAGGGTACATTCACAGAGGAGATGAACAAGGTGTTTAAGTGGCGTGCGTTTTTGGAGACACTACTGGTAGCGCTGGTAGGCGTTGCGATTTTTTCTCTAATACATATTCCGCTCCCATGGCTTATCGGTTCACTCGTAACCGTGGCGGTGTGGAGCGTCAGTACACAGCGGGAGTTGCACTGGCCGTTTTTGTTCCGGAAAATTGCCATGGTGCTGCTCGGTTATTTGATTGGTACATCGTTTACAAAAGAAACACTGGTGGAGATGGGGGACCATGTTCCGTCGATGATAGCGGTAACGGTACTGACCATCATGTTCAGTTTATTGATGGGAGCCGTCTTTTCCAAATTGACGGGACTTGATTTGCCGAGCTGTATGATTGGGAGTGTGCCTGGGGGGCTGTCCCAAATTATGGCGCTGCTTGATGAAATAAAAGGGCTGAACCCGACCATTATCACGTTTCTGCAGACGATGCGTGTGATGGTGATTGTTATTGCGGTGCCGATTGTAACGGTCTATCTGGTTGGTGGCGACCCCGGTGCTATGGCTTCAGCTGCGGGTGATAGTGGCTCAGGTGCGGGCTGGCTAAGACTTCCGGTATACACCTATGTGCTATACCCGCTGCTTATGGTCGCTGGTGCTTGGTTATTTGGTCGGCTGCGGGTACCGGCTGCATTATTGCTCGGCCCGATGGTGCTGACGATTGTGCTGAATGTCACAGGGCTCCCTGCCCCGGCACTGCCTGTCAGTTTCATTGACCTTGCCCAGCTGTTTATTGGCGTGCATATCGGCCTGCAAATGAAACCACGGGAACTGCCAAACTGGAAAAAAATAATGGTGTATACATTTGTGACAATTGTTGTTCTAGTCCTATTCGGATTCGGGCTTGGCTATGGCCTGGCTGCTTTGTATAAACTGACCTACAGTACGGCCTTTCTCAGCACCGCACCAGGCGGCATGGTGGAAATGGGGCTGACAGCTGCGGCCGTTGGTGGGAATGTTTCCGTCGTGACTAGTTATCAGCTTTTCCGGCTGCTCGTCATTATGTTGTTTGTCCCGTTTTTCTTCAAATGGCTGGCAGGCAGGTACAACGGCAAGCGGTAACTGATGTTGCCAGTCCGTGTATACAGTTATTCATTATTCGGCATTTAACCATTGAATATTTTAGTGTTAAAATAAATATAGAATCTAATCAAGGAGTGAGTTATATGGGCAGATTGCAGGATAAAACAGCGATTATTACTGGTGGCGCAGGAGGCATCGGCAAAGGCATGGCGATGGCTTTTGTCAAAGAAGGCGCCAACGTGGTCATTGTGGACTTGAATGAAGAAGCTGGTCAGGAAGTTGTCAAGGAACTGCAGCAATATCAGCCGGAGTCGTCCTTCATTCAGGCCAATTTGGCTGAACACGACAAATTAAAAGGGATCGTTGGCGACGTTGTAAGTCAGTACGGAAAGCTTGATATTCTCGTCAATAACGCCCACGCATCGAAAAACAAGCCATTCTTGGAGACAACGCAGGAAGACATGGATTTGTCATTTAATACCGGCTTTTATCCGACGTTTTATCTGATGCAGGCAGCGGTTCCTCATTTGCGGGAAACGAAAGGCAAAATCATTAATTTTGCATCAGGCGCAGGGATTCAGGGGCATGCAAGCCAGGCTGCCTATGCTGCGGCAAAAGAAGCAATCCGTGCCATTACCAGGGTTGCTGCCAATGAATTTGGCAAGGACGGCATCAATGTCAATCTGATTGCACCGATTGCCAACTCACCAGGCGTGCAGCAGTGGGCGAAAGAAGAGCCCGAGTATTACCAGGAAGTCGTAAACAAAATCCCTATGCAGCGCTTTGGTGAACTGGAAGAAGATATTGGCCGTGCCGCTTTGTTCCTTGCAAGTGACGACTCTAACTATATTACCGGGCAGACGCTGAATGTGGACGGCGGCACTGTGAAGTTTTGAGGTGATTGGATGGACGATTCTATCTTTTATCTCATCCGATCGGTCGAGCGATTTACCAATGAATCCATCATCCGTTTCCATGAAGCCTATAACCATAACATTGGCATTTCTTCTATCCTTGTCTTATCTCAGCTGCACCAGAAAGGTTCCTGTAAGCCATCTGCAGTTGCCAGGGAACTTGGCTACACACCGGGTGCGATGACCAATGTTGCGAATAAGCTGATTGATGAGGGATATGCCGTCCGAACATATGATGAACAGGATCGGCGAAAGGTGCTTCTAGCTATTAACGAAGCGGGGCAGCAAGCACTTGCGGACGCCCAGCAAACAGGACAAGCATTGCGTCAGGATCTATTTGAAACGTTGACGGAAGACGAAATTAAGCAATTCCGGACCATTTATGAAAAATTACTGAACCAGCTTGAGAAATGAAGGGAGATCTGAATGATGGGACGAGTAAATGATAAAGTTGCACTGATAACTGGTGGTGCTTCGGGAATTGGCCTCTCAGCAGCAACATTGCTGGCAAAAGAGGGAGCAAAAGTAGTCATTGGAGATTTTAATGAGGAAGGTGCAAAAGAGGCTGCTGCCAGCATCAAGAGGGATGGCGGAGAAGCAAGTGGTCTGTTTTTAGATGCCGCAAAGGAAGAGTCAATTAAAGAGGCGGTCGACTTCACCGTTCAGCAGTATGGGACCCTTAATGTACTCTATAATAATGTTGGACTGACGAATTTGCAAAAAGATCTCGATGTCGTCAATATGGACTTGGAAGAATGGGACCGTTTGATGAATGTTAATTTAAAAAGTGTGCTGCTCGGAAGCCGGTATGCCATTCCGTATATGAAAAAAGATGGTGGCGGATCCATCATAAACACTGCTTCCATGGCTGGATTTGCTGGTGATTCCATTCGCTCGGCATATGGTGCTTCTAAAGCCGGAGTTGTCAATTTGACCCGCTATATCGCTGTACAATATGGCAAAGACCATATTCGCTGTAATGCGGTTGCACCAGGGCTTATCTTGACACCAGCGGCCAAAAATAATATGCCGGAAGAAGTGTTGGGCATTTTTGAAAAGTTCAATGCCCTTCCTTATCACGGGGAACCAGAGGACATTGGTAATGCTGTGCTATTTCTTGCCTCAGATGAGTCGAAGTTTATGACCGGACAGACACTGCAGATTGAAGGCGGGCACTATATTGGGAATCCAACCATGTCCGACTTTAATGCGTTTATGCAACAACAGCAATAATAGCCTGAGCAAAGCCCGGAGACTGGTGATTCCGGGCTCTTTTTACATTCTATTCGGAGAGCGCCGGCATTGGTAAATTGGCAGATAAGCGTGTGTAACTCGTGCCGATAAAAAACAATCTGCCTGCTGACACCACCGTTGTAATCGCTATCATGGTATACTGTGTTTACAAGGGAGGGAGATACAATGACGAATCAAATCGAACTTGCTATCCAGGATGATTACCCGGATGATTTTGCCCATTGCTATGGGTGCGGACGTCTTAATCAGGATGGTTATCAGTTTCGTACCGGCTGGGATGGGGGAAAGACGCTGACCATGTATACGCCGAAACCGGAGCATACGGCGATACCCGGTTTTGTGTACGGGGGCTTGATTGCCTCGTTGATTGACTGCCATGGAACCGGCTCAGCGTCGTTGGCCCTGCACCGGAAGAACGGGCATGAACCCGGGGATGGAGCGGAGCCACCTAGATTTGTGACGGCATCATTGCAAGTGGATTTCATGAAGCCGACACCACAGGACGTGACACTTCGGGCAGTCGGTGTACCGGAGGAAATTCATCCGAAAAAGTTTCAAGTTCATACAGAAGTGTATGCAGGGGACACCGTCTGTGCCAAGGCTGTGGTAACTGCAGCTGTAATGCCAGCCTCATTTACTTCGAAAAAGTAGCGAGGGCGCTGGCGAGTCCGGATTCTAGAACCACTTCACACAAAAAAGAAGGAAGAGCCCCCATCACTCTTCCTTCTTCTCTTTCTTTTTCTTCTTTTGCTTCTTATATTCTTCACGCACTTTTTCATTCATTTCATGGCTGATTCCGACGGTGCTATCCACTTCCAGAACGAAGGCGATTCCCTTGCCCGGCTTTTTCAGCTCTGCATCTTCGTTAATTGTTTGCAGCACTTGTTTCGTTTTGTCCTTTTCAATCAGGGTCAGCACCATTTCCTTTTCCGGTTCGATCATAATATTGAACAGCTTAGCTTTTTCATGGACACCAGTTCCCCGCCCGTGCAGGATTGTTCCGCCTTCAGCGCCACCCTTTCTGGTTGCATCGATTACTTTTTCTGAATCGCCTCTGTTGACGATCGTAATGATTAAATCGTATAACTCTTTTTGCTCATTCATTGTGACAGCTGCCCCCTCTTTGGCCGTTTCGGCACTTTCTCCATTCCATCCGAGCAAGTGGTGAATGCCAGAAATGTGCTTTGTGTCGATCACAAAGCCAATGCCCTGTCTTGGTTTATCCAAATGGACGGAAGCAATGATGGCCTCCTTCACATCCTCAAAAATCTCGTCAGATACAAGTGTCAGTATGACGGCTCTTTCGCGTTCAACCGGTATACCCAGAATACGCTTTTTTTCATTAAGCCGGAATCCGTCCCCAAAAAGGGTGGTTCCACCCTGAGCACCGGCGTTTCGGGAAGCCTGAACCACCTTTTTAGCCTTATCTTTTTTAACGATCGTGATGATGAGCTTTTGCCCTTGAATCGTCACTGGCATACTGACCTTTCTCCTTTCTGCTGAACAATATTCCGAGCGTTAGTACTGATAATATAGGGGCCAGCGCAACCATTGCAACCATTCCAAACCCGTCCAGGAGCGGATCACGGCCTTCAATTTGGCTGGCGATGCCGGTGAACATAGCCAGGACAAACGTTGCGGTCATTGGTCCGGTTGACACGCCACCAGAATCAAAGGCGATGGAGGTAAATGTCTTTGGTGCATAGCGTATCATAACAAATGCTATTATATAACCCGGAATGATAAAATACCATAGGGAAAAGCCATAAATTAAACGAACCATGGAAAGTGCTACCGATATGCCGACACCGATTGACAGTGTGTACAGCAGGAGTTTTTCCGGTATATAACCGCCGGAAACTTTCTCGGCCTGCTCGACCATGACAGCGACGGCGGGTTCAGCATAAATGGCAAAAAAACCAATTACAAAGCCAATCGGAATTAAAACCCAACGGTAGGACAGACCGCCTAAAACGCCACCCATTTTTTCTCCAAATGGCATGAAGCCAATGTGAACACCTTGCAGGAACAAGGACAGACCGGCGAATGTCAGGACAAAGCCAATGCCAATATCCAATAATTTCCGAAGTGGCAGTTTTAAAAAGACAAAATGAAAAATCGCAAACAGGATGGCCAGGGGCAGTAAAGCAATGGCCACCTCCTGCATCGTCTGGCCAAAGCCCTCAAATATTTGCAGGTTCATCCGTATATCACTCCCAGAATCAGCACGGACAAAATCGGGCCAATGGAGGCAAGTCCGACAAGGCCGAACCCGTCACTTGACGCTGATTTACCCCTGATCACCGTGGCAACACCGACCCCCAGTGCCAGCACAAATGGGACTGTCAGCGGGCCGGTTGTCACACCGCCCGCATCAAAGGAAATGGGCACAAATTGCGACGGGGTGAACGCTGCAATCAAAAAGATTAGCCCATACCCGCCAGCCAGCAGATAGACAATGCTGATGTTGAAGATGATCCGCAGCATGGCTAGTCCGACGAAAATTCCGACCCCAAGCGCAACAGCGAGAATAAGGGTACTCTGTGGAATCGCACCACCTGAGACTTCATCAATTTGCGAGGAAAGCACCCGGACATCCGGTTCTGCGATTGTCACAACCGCCCCCAGCAAAAACCCGAACAATACGATAACCCACAGCATTTTCGTTTTCGTCAGAGCGGAACCGATCATTTCCCCAACCGGTAGCAGTCCGACATTGACGCCGAGTAAAAAAAGGATGAGTCCGATTCCGACAAATACAACGCCAATCAAAAACTGCACAAATGCCTCCATTGGCAGCCAGATGATCGTAAATTGCAGCACCGTTATGACAACGGCAATCGGTAAAATAGAATAAATGACTTCCAATACTGTTTCATTAATGTTGTCCATGAAAAACCCCCAGAAGCAGTTGGTGACTCGAACAGGAAGAAATTATCTTGCAAGAGAAAGGCAAAATGAGAAGATAAGCACTTATAAGCACTTATAGATTTTGCATTAATTATATCATTATGTGAACAGAACTAGAAATAAAAGGCATCCCTAAATTTGACAGCAGTGATGAGTTAACGTAGAATGAATGAGAGTCAGTCATGATATTGGAGAGACTTTTAAATGGACAATAAAAAAGAAAAAATTATTCAATCCGCCATTAACGTTTTTCGTGAGAAAGGTATGGAAAAGGCCAAGGTTTCGGACATTGTCAAAGGAGCAGGCATTGCGCAGGGTACCTTTTATTTATATTTTTCCTCCAAACTTGCGGTCATGCTTTCCATCGCAGAAGTTATGACGGAAAAGATACTGCAGGAGATTCAGAAACATGTGCATGAGGGATTACCATTTTCCCAGAAGCTGGAGGTGGTTGTCGATATTGTGTTTGACATGACGAAAGAGTACCGGGATGTGTTCGCGCTAATTTATGCGGGACTCGCATCAGCCGAGTATATGCAAGAGTGGGAGACGATTTATGAATCTTATTATGCATGGCTCGGCAATCAGCTTGAAAAGGCGAAAGCGGATGGAGTTATCCGGGACTCCCTGCACCCGCAGCGTACAGCAGAGATTTTGATTGGACTAATTGAAGAAGCAGCAGAACAAACGTATATGTACAGTCATCAGGATGAAAAGACTGCTGAATTAAAGAAAAAAGAAGTGTTGAAATTTGCTGGGCATGCGCTGGGACTTTAATGGTGTGATGTCCCTTGCTCATTTACGCAAAAATGACTGAATGTCAGTCACGGAAAGAGGTGCTGTTAGCAATGAATAAATCATGGATCTACCTTATACTCGTCTGCCTGCTGGAGCTGTGCTGGGTGCTCGGTTTTAATATTGCTTCCAATTGGTGGCACTGGATTCTAATTGTGCTTGTGATGTTACTGGACCTGGAATGTCTCCGGAAGGCTTGTGAAGTATTGCCTACCGGAACTGTTTACGCCATTTTTGCGGCAGCAGGCACAGTGGGAACGGCATTGATGGATGTCTTTTTATTTAATGGCAGTCTGAATGTGATTAAAATGTTTTTCATCATGCTTCTGATGGCCGGAGTAATCGGGCTGAAAATTGCCGATCGTGCGGGCGAGAAACGTGCGGAAGGAGGTTCTTATTGATGGGGTGGATTTTTATATTACTGGCATCGATGTTCGAAATAAGTGGCGTTATTGGTCTGAAATTATTGAGTCAAAACAAGTCATTCAAAAATGGCGTTCTTTACGTAGGCGGGTTATGCACCTCCGTAGCAATGCTTTATCAGGCTTTTGCATACTTGCCGGTAAGTGTTGCCTATGCAGTATGGGTTGGCATTGGTACGGCTGGTGCGGTATTGGTGAATATGCTTTTTTTCGGGGAATCGAGAAGCCTGTCCCGAATTGTAAGTCTTGCTGCGATTATTGTTGGGGTGGTTGGGCTGAAGGCAGTTTCGTAAAGCAAAAATCGGGCGGTCTTTTAGCGACTGCCCGAAATGAATTGCTTTTGATTTTACGATTGTATGCTAGCGGTTCGTTCTTAGTGCCGTTTGTTCAGCCACAGTACCCCGGATTTGGCCAGCCGCGGAATATAGCCGACGACCGACTGGGACATCATCTCGCCGAATCCTTCTGAACTGCCAAGCGATCCGAGTGTTCCTTTTAGTTTGAGCTTGCCAGGCTCTTTCGGTTCTTCTCCTTTTAGGACTGCATAAAGGACATCCGCGATTTGCTCTCCCTGCTGCCGGGCGAGCTGGGCACTCGGGGAATGCTCCGAAGAAGCGCAGTCACCGACGACATACACTTGCGGATCCTTGGGCACCTGGTAAAAGTTATTGACAACTATTTTGTCCTGCTCATCTTTTTTATACGGCAACTCGCGCACCAGTTTGTTCGGGCGTACACCAGCCGTCCAGATAGTGACATCGTTCACATAGCAAACACCATTGTTGCAAACGCCGTCTTTTTCAACATATTCGACGTTTGCCTCGTGCAGCACTTCTACATCATTTTTCATGAACCAGTCTTCCACATAGTTTTGAATCTTGCGGTCAAATGCCTTTAGAACCGATGTACCCCGGTCCAGAAGGCGGATATTCAGATCTGGCCTGCTTTCGTGAATTTCCGCTGCAACTTCAATGCCGCTGAGGCCCGCACCGACAATAGTGGCTTTCCCGTACGCCTTCAGATTGCCGACCGCCATTCCCGCGTGACGCGCACCATGAAATGTCTGAATGCTTTCGGTGTACTCCGCAGCCCCTTCCACACCATGGTAATTATCCTCACAACCCAAGCCAATGATTAAATAATCGTATGCAGCAGGCTCACTGCGATCTTGGAAAAGAATTTGCCTGTTTTCAGCATCAATGTGTTTGACTTCTGCAAAAATGTAACTGATTTTATCATGTTCCGGGAAATCCATGCGCACATTTGTATCAGCGGATGTGCCCGCCGCAATCGTGTAAAATTCTGTTTTAATGGAGTGGTATGGATTGCGGTCAATCACCGTAAAATGCACATCTTCCGGCAGGTCCTGCTCAATCAGGTTTTGGATGATATTGACGCCGCCATAGCCACCGCCAAGGACAACGATATTCTTCATGACGAAAACTCCTTATGTATGATTGCTCTTACTGTTAAGATTACCAAAACTGCCGATGGAAAACTAGGGAAACATAGGAATTGTTGTTTTATTTCCGGCAATGATACAGTAGCATTAGAACATTGCAGGAAAGGTGTCTTGTCACATGGATCGTTTAACGTTCGGTTCCCTATTTGATGTCGTCGGGGAACTTTTTTCAGATGAAATATCCATCGCTGTTTCCGATACAGCGGAATATATCTATTACCGGCCGAGCAAACGAATTGATTTAAAAATAGCGCCGGGGGACCCGGTTATTGAAGGAACGATTGCACATAAAGCATTACATTCAGGGCAAAAAGTGTCCGAATTCATTGATCGCAGTGTGTTCGGCGTACCGTATCACGGAATGGCTGTCCCGTTTCACCAAGACGGAATATTGCAAGGGTGCGTTACCGCGATTTACCCGGTAATGACAGAAGGCAAATCCGTGGTCACGGTCAAAACGGCAGACGGGTGGAAACCAATCCCATTTCATGATGTAGTCTATCTGGAAGCAAAAGACCGGAAAACTTACGTGTTCGCAAAGGAATTTGCCGGCACAACAAAACGCGCGCTGCAGGACTATGAATACTCACTGCCACGGGAGACATTTATCCGCTGTCATCGGTCGTTTATTGTTAATGTGCACCATATTACAGATATTTACCCGGACACCCACTCGACATTTCTGCTGGCAATGGATAATGGCGGCCAAGTCCCGGTCAGCCAGTCGTATTCGAGCTACTTTCGGAAGCTGCTCGGGTTTTAGCGGGCTGGGCGGCTGTTGTGAGCTGCTGCCGGCTGGTATGTGCGGTCGGCGTGGATGGTGGGAGTGGCAGCCTGAGCATTCTGGATATCAATCGCTCGGGAGTGTATATCAACCGAAGGCGCCCGATATCGACCGGAGAAGCAGAAGAATCGACCGGAGCCCCCGAATATCGACCGGAGAAGCAGAAGAATCGACCGGAACCACCCGAATATCAACCGGAGAAACAGAAGAATCGACCGGAACCACCCGAATATCAACCGGAAAACAGAAGAATCGACCGGAACCACTCGAATATCAACCGGAGAAGCAGAGGAATCGACCGGAGCCCCCGAATATCAACCGGAGAAACAGAAGAATCGACCGGAGCCCCCGAATATCAACCGGAGGAGCAGAAGAATCAACCGGAGGCGCCCGATATCGACCGGAAAAACAGAAGAATCGACCGGAGAAACAAAGGAATCGACCGGAGCCACCGAATATCAACCGGAGAAGCAGAAGAATCGACCGTAGTAGCCCCCGAATATCAACCCGTGCGGCCAAAACCATACAAATTCACATTCAGTCACAAAATATCTGCCTTTTGCATTTTTCTTCTGTTTCACCCATCAAATGCCCTCTCCCAGCGTGAAAATTGCTATTCCCTTCATAAAATGCCAATAACCCCTGGCTGTTACGGTAGAATAGTTTTAAAACATGTAAGAAAGGGGTTTCAACATGACAGCTCATGTGGATCGTATTCATGACGAACGCCTCCATGACCGTGTTGTTTCAGCAGAAGATGCTGCCTCATGGATCAAGGATGGCATGACATTGGGAATGAGCGGTTTTACACGTGCCGGTGACGTGAAGGCGGTGCCAACTGCACTTGTAAATAGATCTGAAAACGAAGCATTTAAAGTAAACGTATTCACAGGGGCATCACTTGGCTCCGATATCGATAAAATGTTTGCCGAGGCCGGGATTATCAATAAACGTCTTCCATTCCAGGCGGATCCCGTCATGCGCAAAAAAATCAATCAGGGTGAACACTTATTTGTCGATCATCATTTATCACATACGTCAGAGTGGATTCGGCACAATGTGATTGAGACAATTGATTACGCTATTTTGGAAGCGATTTCGATAAAGGAGGACGGCACCATTATTCCGTCAACCTCCATTGGCAATTCACTCGTTTTTGCTGAGAATGCAGAAAATATTATCGTTGAAATTAACACCGCCCAGCCAGAACTTTTGGAAGGGGTGCACGATTTGTATAGCCCTGCAAAACAGGGCGAGCGCCAGCCAATCCCTTTGACTAAGCCGGAAGACCGGATTGGCGAGTCAGGCATTAAAGTCGACCCAGCGAAAATTAAGGGGATTGTATTCACCGAGCAAAAAGATTCGCCATCAACGATTACCCAGCCTGATGAAGAAACAAAAATGATGGCTGATCACTTGCTTGAATTTCTGAGGGACGAAGTGAAGTCCGGCCGGCTGACCGAACAGCTTGCACCGATTCAATCTGGTATCGGTTCCGTTGCGAACGCAGTACTGCACGGCATGGTTGATTCGGAGTTTGAGCATCTCCAGGTTTATTCAGAAGTACTGCAGGATGCTGTTTTTGACCTGATTGACGCCGGCAAAGTTGACTTTGCTTCCTGCTGCTCGATCACCCTGTCCGAAGACAAGATGGAAAAAGTCTTTTCGCAGTTTGAAAACTACCGCGATAAACTGGTAATGCGTCCGCAGGAAATTTCCAACCATCCGGAGATCATCCGACGGCTCGGACTGATTTCTATTAACACAGCGCTGGAGTTTGACATTTATGGAAACATCAATTCCACGCATGTGTCCGGTACGAAGATGATGAATGGCATTGGTGGCTCTGGTGACTTTGCCCGTAACGCCAAGCTGGCCATCTTTGTTACGAAATCGATTGCCAAAGGTGGAGACATTTCCAGCATCGTTCCGTACGCCTCCCATATCGATCACACGGAACATGATGTGGATGTCGTTGTCACGGAGCAGGGTTATGCTGACCTGCGCGGGCTGGCGCCAAGAGAGCGTGTACCGCAAATTATTGAAAACTGCGCCCACCCGATGTACCGGGAGCAGTTGTGGAATTATTATCGGGAAGCAATTGAACGCGGCGGCCAGACACCGCATGTCCTGGAAAAAGCGTTTTCCTGGCACACAAACTTTGCCGAACACGGCACCATGCGCGAGCGCGTTCTGGAAACGGTTTAAAGAGATTCGGGGATTTGCACTGCTTGTGAATGTTCATAGAATAGGAAAAACCACGCTGGGGATGCGTGGTTTTTTCGACTATAAGTGAATTGATGAGACTTTATTTATTGACGGCTTTTTTCATGGAATTGATCCGGCCGGCATGGTTTGTTTCATGAATCACGGCCACCGCCGCCAGCTCACCGAATGTTTCTGCGCCAAGAAACGGCTGAGCCAGTTTTTCATCAAATTTTTCCCTTGGTATTTGCTTCATGCGTTCCAGCTGCTGTTGAAGCTGTTCGGTCAGTTCCTGGACGCTTGGCACATTAGCAGGCCAGTTGGCAGGGGATGACCCATTTCCAAACAATTCTTTATAGTCTTGCGGAAGATGGCTGGAATTATCCGGGAACCCGAACAAAAATTGCTCGGCAACGGTCAGCACGTGTCCGGCATGCCAGTGGATGTTGTTGTTGAATCCTTCCGGCTGTACATCAACTTCCCCCTCATCTGCATTATTTAATTCCCGCAAAAGTCCATTGCGCGCAATTTCAAACTGCTTGTACAAAATATCCATACAGAATCTCTCCCCTCATTTGTGTGCTATATCCACTATATCAATTTATATTGTTTGGCAAAATGAAAACGCACCTTGGAAGGGGGGCAATGGCAGAATGACTGATGAAAATGTGGAAATCGCCGATTAAATGGGGAACCAGTCCTCACTTAATCCATTCATCCCGTAAATTAAACAGTAGAAATTGGGAATGCTATAAGACGATAATAGGGTTTTTCGATAACATTCATAAAAGGAGTCCGAGAACATGGCAAACGTAAATGCTGCAATTGTTTATTACAGTTCAACAGGAACAAACTACCAAATGGCACAATGGGCGGAACAAGCCGCTAAAGAAGCTGGGGCAGAGACGAAACTGGTGAAGGTGCCGGAACTTGCACCAGAAGAGGCGATGGAATCCAATCCGGCATGGAAAGCCCATTATGAAGCGACAAAAGACGTACCTGAAGCTTCATCTGATGACCTTGAATGGGCCGATGCGATTATTTTCAGCGCCCCGACCCGATTTGGCAACCTGCCTGCTCAAATGAAGCAATTCCTTGATATGCAAGGTGGGCTTTGGGGATCCGGCAAAACGGTTAATAAAGTTGTCAGCGGCATGACCTCGGCGCAAAATCCGCATGGTGGTCAGGAGGCGACATTGCTTGCGTTATATACTTCCATGATGCATTGGGGTGCCATCATTGCGACACCCGGCTATTCCGATCAGTCCGTTTTTGGGGCTGGCGGCAATCCGTACGGCACTAGCGTTTCCGTCGATCAGGACGGCAACATGGTGGAGGATGTGGAAGGCGCTGTTAAACATCAGGCAAAACGCACCGTTGATATCGCATCTCGTGTTACAGCAGGCAGCTAATGGGTAAGGGATAGAGCCACAATCCGAATGGGTTGTGGCTTTTGTATGATTTTAGGTGAAATGCTAAAGTTCACAAGGAAAATGCTAAAGTTCACATTGACTTTGCCTAAAGTTCACAATTATAATGCTAAAGTTCACAAATTTAAGCATAAAAAACAGCCACTGCGCGCACTCTGGCGGCAAGCAGCTGTTTTATGGAATAAAAGCACCGTCCTAGTCCATTATTTCTCCGACAATCTCATAGGAGCGGATGCGAGCCTTTAGATCATAAATTTGTGAGTTGATGATCATTTCGTCGGCTTCGGTTTCCTCAATCAGCTGCTCCAGGCCTTCTTTAATTGTTTCTTTGCTGCCGATCAGCGTATACGGAGAGTTTGCCGACTGTTCAACAACTGCTTTTTCCATTTCGGTCCAAACCTCATCGGTATTTTCGATTGGCGGCTGCAGCTTCATCGGCTGTCCGCGCCGGATGCTTAGGAGTTGCTGCTGCTGGGTTGTTGCCAGGTGTCTGGCTTCTTCATCCGTGTCCGCAGCAATGATGTTGACCCCAATCATCGCGTATGGTTCATTCATGACATCGGACGGCTGGAAATTGTCGCGGTACAGATTCAGCGCGGCAACCGTGTTGTCTGGGGCAAAGTGGCTTGCAAATGAAAATGGCAATCCCTTTTGTGCGGAAAGCTGGGCACTGAAACCGCTTGATCCAAGCAGCCAGATTGGAATGTTCAGCCCCTCACCAGGAACGGCATGCACGCCTGCAGTGCCGGCAAAGTAATCTTCGAGTTCCTCTACCTGGTTAGGAAAGTCCTCGACACGCTGGTTCAATGTGCGCCGCAATGCATAGGCGGTTGCTTGATCGGTACCAGGGGCGCGCCCAAGCCCGAGATCAATTCGTTCTGGGTATAGTGTCGCAAGCGTTCCGAATTGTTCTGCGATAACGAGTGCTGCGTGGTTCGGCAGCATCACGCCACCTGAGCCAACCCGCATTGTGCTGGTTGCCCCGGCAATGTGGCCGATCAGCACCGACGTTGCCGAACTGGCAATTCCCGGCATGTTATGATGCTCAGCCAGCCAATAGCGGTTGAACCCGAATTGTTCCACGTTTTTCGCTAACTCCACACTATTTTTGAACGACTGTTCCGGTGTGCTGCCCTCAAGGACAGGTGCAAGATCCAGAACGGATAATGGAATATCGTTAAAAGTTTTCGCTGTCATGTTTTTATTCACTCCTTATCGGAAATAATACGACCAGATGCTGTCTTAATGCCAATATTTTGCTTGCTGTCTGGGGGAGGGGCATTGCAGCAGCCTGTAACGGGCTTTTTCTTTGCCACATTGCCACGCATGCCGTATTATAGTACAATAGGTGATTGGAACGTTTGGAAATGAGGGATACACATGAGCAAAAAATCCATTTACGGCTTAACATATGAACAATTGCAAGACTGGCTCACAAACCATGGCCAGCGCCGTTTCCGTGTTGATCAGGTGTGGAACTGGCTATACAAAAAGCGCATCAATCAATTTTCTGATATGAAAAATGTCAACAAGGAAACCATTGCCCTGCTTGAAGAAAATTTCGCCCTGCATACAATGAAGGTAGAAGTAAAGCAGGAATCAGAGGATGGCACGATTAAGTATCTGTTCCGGATGTCGGACGGGAACTTAATTGAGACAGTGCTGATGCGATTTAACTATGGTCTTTCCGTCTGCGTGACGACCCAGGTCGGCTGTAATATCGGCTGTTCGTTCTGTGCTAGCGGGCTGCTCCGGAAAAATCGTGACCTGGACAGCAGTGAAATTGTTGAGCAAATCATGAACGTGCAAAAAGATATGGACATCAAAGGAAACGACGAGCGCGTCAGCCACATCGTCGTTATGGGAATCGGCGAGCCATTTGATAACTTTAACAATTTGATGGACTTTATCCATGTTGTAAACGATGATGCGGGACTTAATATCGGTGCCCGCCATATTACCGTATCCACGAGTGGACTTGCGCATAAAATCTACGAATGGGCGGATACCGGTACACAGGTGAATTTGGCGATTTCTTTGCATGCACCGAATAACGAGTTGCGGACGTCGATTATGAAGATAAACCGGGCCTTTCCGATTGAAAAGCTGATGAAGGCTGTTGACTATTACTTGGAAAATGTCAATCGTCGTATTACGTATGAGTACATCATGTTGAAGGATGTCAATGATCATAAGGAAGACGCGGAAGAGCTTGTTGAATTGCTGGCGGACAAAAAACATCTATCCTATGTGAATTTGATTCCATACAACACCGTCAGCGAGCATGACCAGTATCAGCGCAGTGACTCATCAACGATTCAGGCATTTTATGAGGCACTGCGTGAAAATGGCATTCAGTGCGGTGTGCGTTGGGAAAACGGTGCAGACATCGACGCTGCATGTGGCCAGCTCCGGAGTAAACAAGTTAAAAAAGAGAATGCAGTATAAGATTAAAGGGTCAAAATCGAATAGGTTAAATTTTATCAACCATACACATGAGATCTTACTTGATTTCTCATGTGTTTTTTTATGCTTTCAGCGATAGGGGGAAGTCCTATAAATTTGTTTCTTTAGTAGAAAACGTCCTATTTATCTACCAAATTATACCTATACACAATTCTGTACACATATACACAATTTGTACACACAGGGAAAACAAATCCGTTTTCTTGTACACAAACAAGTATACATATTGATACAAAGGCGTTTGCGTATTTGTATACAAGTATACAAAAAAGAATGCATACAAAGTTTGATTGCACATATTGCTGAAATCTATTAATCTTGATATAAGGACGTTGTAAAATTATCTTTCTGATCTATTTGAACAACAGATTGTAAGTCATTTTCATGAGAGGAGAATTAGACATATGACACAAGGAAGAGTCGCCGCTGTTGATGTTGGAAATGATGCCGTGAAAGCAAACTTTGGGAAAATGGAACAATCTTATTACATACCAAATGTAATTGCGCGTGATATGGAGGATCGGCCGGTAATTGGCATAGAAGATCTGGATGAAAAGGATCCAGTTGATAATCTGCACATTCGGATCCACTCCCCTGCCCTGGAGGAGAACAATGCGGTTTATCGTGTCGGTAATCTGGCAACGAAGGCGAATAACTCCACGGAGCTTGATCCTGGCAGCAGTAAATCGGAGGAAGACCAGACATTGGTGATGCTGTTTACTTCCATAGCTTTGGATGCAGTCAGCAGCAATTCATTCGGTAAAGGTAAAAATGATGTCATCGATGCAAACTATACATTAGGAACAGGCCTGCCGCTCCGTGAAGTGAAGGAAGGCAAGGATGTCGGTTACCGGTCTCAGCTGCTCGGGTCGGTGCACCAGGTTGAATTTCTAGTGACACCACAATACCAGGGCAAAAAGGTGAATATTAAATTTGATGAAGTAAAGGTATATCCGGAAGGGTTTGCTGCCTATGTTAATTTAATTATGGACAACGATCTCAATGTGATTAACAAAGAGTTGATTGACCAGCAAATTTTGATTCAGGATATCGGTGGCCTGTCAACCGATATTGCGGTTATAAAGAATCGGAATGTGGATGATGACAAGGCACAGGGCTTCCCGCTTGGTGTTGCAGAATCGCTTGAGGAAATCCGTGATGAAATTCGGACCAAACACGGGGTTGAACTGGACAGCCGCCGTGATGTTGTGGATATTATTACAAGGAAAAACGACCGGCATCATATTATGGTGAAAGGCAGCCGGACCAACGTCCACGACATTACCGATCGGATTTTGCTGGAGCTTGCTAAAAAAGAATACCGGCACTTGCGCAATGTATGGCAAAAGAATTCACAGTCGGAAATCTGCTATTTTGTCGGCGGCGGTTCGGCGGTGCTGAAGGATTATCTGAAAGCACTCAACAATAAACTGGATGGCTTTAATATCGACTTTTTTGAAGATGAACACGAAAGTATCTGGATGATGGCCAACGCCTATTATAAGCTGATTATGGATGTTGTGAACAAAAGCGCCCCGGCGGAAGTAAAGGAACAAGCCGCAGCGGACGAAGCGTAAGGTGATTGTATGCAACAGTCGAAAAAGAATATTGAACGGGGGCAATCAATCACATTTCGGATTCCGTCCGATACACCCGATTACCTTTTAAAGCAGCTGCAAAAGCTGAAAGAAACCGAGCGCCGTAATTTTTCCAGCCAAATTGCCCAATATGTGCTGAAGGGTGTTCATGAAACGTTCACACGGGAGCGCGAATCGGTAACGGTCCCGCTTCCCCGTCAGCTTACCAAAGAGCAGAAAAATTGGTTGAAGCATGAACATTCTGAAGCGCTGATTGGTAATATTGTGTATCAGCTCATGCAGGATCCAGTCCGGGCAACGTCGATATTGGCCACGCTGAACAGCAACCAGCCAAATACTCAAGTGGAACCAGAGTTGGAACTCGAGCAGATGATGCCGCCAGACCCGCCTTCCGAGGACAAGCCGGATTTGGATGGTGTTGATATGAATCAGCTTGAGGACATGCATGAGCCGGATACAGAAGAACCACAAGAAGAAGAGTCCCCGCTCGCCGACTTTTTCTCCAAAATGAATAAGTGAATGAGGCTGAACAAAGCTGCCCTGTCATATGCGTCAGGGCAGTTTTTTTAACATTGGAAGGTGTTGATTATGGACGACCTTAGAAGTGGGCAGGGCTGAGTTTTCATGTATAAGCCGCTCGATTCCAATCAAACTAACTATAGAAAGGAGTTTGATGAAGTGGAACTGGATTGGATATGGAAATCAATTATTATTGTGGTTGGCGGGACACTTTTGCTCAGGCTTGCCGGCAGAAAATCGATTTCGCAAATGACCCTCCCGCAAACAGTTATTATGATTGGAATCGGTTCATTGCTGATCCAGCCGGTATCCGGAAAAAACATCTGGGTGACGCTCGCAGTGGGGACCCTTTTGATTGCTACCCTATTCATAATGGAATATGCTCAAGTAAAAGGGAACATTTTTGAAAAAATCATTACTGGCAAATCCAAAGTATTAGTCGAAAATGGCACCGTAAAGGAACAAAATCTGAAAAAATTACGCATGACAGTGGACCAGCTGGAAATGAATTTACGGATGAATAATGTTAAAAGTATAGACGACGTGGAGTGGGCGACACTGGAGCCAAACGGACAGGTTGGATATACATTAAAACAGGAGTTGCAACCTGTAACTAAGAAAGAATTTCAGCAGTTGTCGCAATCCGTTGAGGAAATGTTGAGTCAGTTGTCCACCAATCAGCAAATCAATCGGCTGCAGAATCAGTTGAACGAATTGAATCAGCAACTGGAAGAAATGAAACAGAAGCGAGACATATTTAAAGAAATTGACGATGATGAAAAAGAACAGGAAACACAAAATCCCTCGCCAAGACATTTACAGTAATGGCGGGGGTTTTTATGACGCATGAACGGCTGTAATCCCCCCACCTTTAAACGTAGGTAAACCTGAAACGTGAAGGTGGGGGATAAACAATTTTTCGTGGGAAGCCGTCCAAAGAGTCACGGGCAATCCAAGACAGCCCCAAAATTAAGCCAGGAAGTATCCAGCGGCAAGATAGGCTGCCACAGCGATTGCTGCACCGACTGAACAAATTTTCAGCTTGTAGCGGGCATAGTCCACGAGCGGCATCTCCAGAATCGAGGCAGTCGTGATGGTGGTATCCCCGAGTGGTGATGTCATCGCTCCGAACGAACCACTGGCAAACACCGCACCGACCGTCAGTGGAATGGAAGCGTCCGTTGATACAGCCAGCGCAATCCCGAGCGGCATGAACAATCCCCATGTACCCCAGGATGAGCCGATGAAGTAACTGACGATTGACCCAAGCACAAAAATAATGGCCGGTATCGTGAAGCTCGGCAGGAATGAACCGAGCGTGGCGTTAATGAACTTGGAAAAACCAAGATCCTCCGCAACCAATGACAGCGACCATACCAGAATAAGAAGAATAATCGCCTGCATGAGCTGGTTCCCGCCATCATAAAAGTGAAAAATCGTTTCCTCCAAGGACTGCTTGCGGATCATGTAAAATACAAACGTCACAATTAGCGTAATGAATACCGCCAACAGCATGACAAATGTTGCGTCCGCTTGGGAAAAAGCCTGGAAAACGGTATCAGCTCCTTTTGCAACGCCATCCTGCCATAAAAGGAACAAAGACAGTCCCAGCAAAAGGAAGAGCGGAACAATCAAGTTCCACGGCTGGGCTTTAACCATGGATAATTCTTTTTCAATCCCGGCACGGTGATAGTTCTCGTCATCTTCCTTTTTCTTTTTGGTACCTTGTTTTTCCGACGAGGACCAGAACGTTCGAATAAGCCCAATGACGAGCATGATAATGGCATAGAAATTAAATAGGATGCTC
Organism: Lentibacillus juripiscarius; assembly: GCF_042685205.1. Taxonomy (NCBI): domain Bacteria; kingdom Bacillati; phylum Bacillota; class Bacilli; order Caryophanales; family Bacillaceae; genus Lentibacillus; species Lentibacillus juripiscarius. The sequence continues at coordinate 4,586 of NZ_JBHUNA010000041.1, read as the reverse complement.
AGCAAAAATATTTGATATGGATCCATCGCGAGATTGTGCTTTTGGATGCCGCTTTCCACCAGTGAAATCATAAAGCCGACGAAGGCCGTAGCCACCGGTATGAGTACGATGACCGAGCTTGTGGAGACATCCATGGTAAAGCCAACTTTGCGCTTTGACATGTTCAGGTCCTTCATGAGTGATTTGACGACCGGGCCAATCATCATAATCCGAAACATCGGCATCATGAACGTGAATGGCAATGTTGCCCAGATTAACCCGAGCAGACCGCGCTGGGTGTCAATTTTAGCCCCGATCCACTCTGAGAACCCTTTAATGCCACCAGAGATGTTCATCATACCGACAAGCCCGCCGAACAAGTAAAGAAAGGCAATGATTTTAATATTATTTTCATCGGACAACGTTGTGACAATGTAGGAAATAGTCTCTTGGGAGCCGCCGAGCACACTGAATTCAACGAGCAATGCCCCCGCAAGCAGCCCGAGTACAAGTCCAGGCAGAATTTTTTTCAACCACATTGAAAACCCAATAACAATCGCGAATGGGACGAGTGAAAGCCATTCCATGATGAAACCTCCTTTCATATTCATTCGCTATCGTTTCATACGCAGGTAACTTAGGCGGCTACCAAGGAGAGCACCGCCGTACCCTGTGTCATTATTTTTCTGGATCTTTGTCCTCCAAAGCTTCCAGGGCTGAACGTTTCTTTTGCCGCTGGCGCATCCGCTGCACAATTTCCCGGCGATTAATGTAGATGGTTGGCGGTTCATAGTCCTTAGAGGCGCGTATGTCCTCGTTGGATGCTTTCATGAATGACCAGGCCAGGAGCGCCATGATGAACAGAACGGGAAAGCCCGCGACAATACTTGCGGTTTGAAGCGTCTGCAGGTCCCCTACATACATGAGAACGAGCGGCATCAGGCATAGCGTGAACGCCCAGAACAGCCGATTCCAGCGCAGAGGCTCTTTTTGCACTTCCTGCTGAACAACCGCTGATAGGATATACGACGATGAATCGAAAGTGGTTGCCAGAAAGATGATCGCCAGTATAGTGAAGACGGACACCATAAAGTCGGCCATTGGCAACTGATTTAGGATAGCGATGATGGCAGCCGGTGCGCCATTTTCATTCATAAACCCAACCACATCGAAACTGCCCGTCAGCTGCAAATGCAGTCCGAAGTTCCCCATGATGCCGAAAAACAGCACACAGCCAAGCGTGCCATACAGCATCGCGCCGAAAATCATCTCCTGAATAGTACGGCCGCGGGAAATACGCGCGACGAACAGTCCAACAAATGGCGCGTACACAAGCCACCATGCCCAATAGAAAACAGTCCAGGCTTCAGGGAAACCAGTTTCGGTAAAGCCGCCCACGTTAGCAAAAGGCTCCAGCCACGTCGCCATTTTGAAAAACTCATCAATAATCAGGCCAAGACTGGTAAAAGTCGTTTCGCTAATGAACAGGGTTGGACCAAAGATGAAAATGAAGGAAAGAACAAAAATGGCCAGCCATAAGTTGATATCACTCAGAACTTTAATACCACGGCGCAGTCCGGAATACGCACTGACGGCAAAAATAGCTGTACACAGCAGCATGATGACTGTTTTCGTTGCCAGATTAGGCGGCAGCCCAGTAATGTCATGGACACCCTGAGCAATCATCGGTGTCCCGAGTGCAAGTGTGGTACCAGCACCACCCATGAGACCAAACATGAACAGAACATCAATGACAATTCCCAGCGGCGTATCAACCAGCTTTCCGAGAACCGGTCTTACCGCCTCACTTATTTTCAAAACCGGTTTTTTCCGCACGTAGTAAAAATAAGCAATTGGCAGGGCTGGCAATGTATAAATGGCCCACGCAATCGGCCCCCAGTGGAAAATGCCATACGCCGGAGCATAGCTGATCGCTTCCGTTGACTCCGGTTCAATGCCGAACGGTGGCCCCTGATAATAGTACGCCCACTCAATCATTCCCCAGTAAAGAATACTGGAGCCGATACCAGCCGCAAACAGCATCGCCGCCCAGGAAATCGTGCCGAATTCTTTTTCAGCATCTTTATCCCCAAGCTTGATGTGTCCATTTTTACTGAACGCAACATATACTAAGAAAGCAAATGCCGCAAGACCAAATATGAGGTATAATACACCAAAATTACCCGTCATAAAGTCATTTGCTAAATTAACAACTTCTTTACCTATATCCGGAAATACTGCTAATGGTATGGAAACAGCTAGGAGAAGGAAGAGAGCCCCGAAAAATGTAGGCCAATCGATTAAATCTTTGTTCATAACGCTCATCCTTTCTACCGATAGCTTTTCAATATGTTGGCAGGATATGCATGAAGCTTTTCTATAAAGGGGGAGGATGGAATCGCTGATAAACTGGAAAAAACCACTGATAAAAGGGCGAGGTGCCGTAAAATAAACTCGCTAAAGTTGTCACTATTTAGACCTAACATTAATCCGGTTGATTCAGGTCCCAAACCGGTTGATTCTTCCCGTCTTTCGGTTGATTCAAGCTCAAACCGGTTGATTCTCCCTGTCTTTCGGTTGATTCAGGCTCAAACCGGTTGATTCTTCCCGTCTTTCGGTTGATTCAGGCCCCAAATCGGTTGATTCTTCCTGTCTTTCGGTTGATTCAGGCCCCAAATCGGTTGATTCTTCCTGTCTTTCGGTTGATTCAGGCCCCAAATCGGTTGATTCTTCCTGTCTTTCGGTTGATTCAGGCCCAAACCGGTTGGCTTCCCGTCTTTCGGTTGATTCAAGCTCAAACCGGTTGATTCTCCCTGTCTTTCGGTTGATTCAAGCTCAAACCGGTTGATTCTCCCTGTCTTTCGGTTGATTCAAGCTCAAACCGGTTGATTCTCCCTGTCTTTCGGTTGATTCAGGCCCCAAATCGGTTGATTCTTCCCATCCTCCGGTTGATTCTAACCCCCGACGGCCTGATCCTCCTGGCGTCCGGCAAAGTCACGATTATGTGGCGGTCGGTTCATCAGCTTCTGAAAGCCATTAAAAAACCCGCTGCACGAACGCAATAAAGTGTTCGTAACAGCGGGTAATGGGCTTTAGCCTGCTTCTGTCATGTTATGCGGTGGCAATAGTTTCTTCAGCTGCAGTTTTTCGTCGCTGGTTAGCGGTACCATCGGCAGGCGGACGTCGCCAACGGGAATGCCCATCATGTGGAGGGCTGCTTTTGCCGGGGATGGGCTTGGCTGTGCGAACATCGCTTTCATTGTCGGAAGCACTTCTTGGTGAATGTTTGCTGCGCGCCTTACATCGCCGTTTTGATAGCTTTGCACCATTTCCTGTATGTCATTTCCGATTATATGTGCGGAGACCGATATAACGCCTTGTCCGCCAATCGCCAGGACAGGAAGGGTCAAATCATCATCACCGCTGTAGAGCGTGAAGTCTTCAGGTGTTTTATTGATGATGGTTGTCATTGCTGCAAGGTTACCGCTTGCTTCTTTGACAGCTGTGATGTTGTCGATTTCCGACAGCCGGATAATCGTTTCCGGTGCAATCCCCACTGCGCTGCGGCCCGGGATATTGTACAGCATCACCGGGAGAGATGTTGCTTGTGCTGCAGCCTGATAGTGCTGGTACAGTCCTTCCTGGGAAGGCTTATTGTAATAAGGTGTCGTGAGCATGATGGCATCTACGCCAGTCTGCTCCGCTTGTGTTGTTAATTCGATGGTTGCTCGAGTATTGTTTGATCCGGTCCCTGCGATAACGGGAACGCGTCCATCCACAACGTTTGTGACGAAGCGGAATAAGTCCAGTTTTTCAGTATCTGTTAGCGTTGGAGATTCCCCTGTTGTCCCTGCGACCACTAATCCATCTGAACCATTTACGATTAAATAATTCACCAATGTACGTGTTGCGTCGAAATCGATATCGCCATTTTGATCAAATGGGGTCACCATGGCGGTTAATACATGACCGAAATTCATCGCTTTTCACACCCTTTTCTATAGTTTTACTTCGGACGTTATAAAAAAGGGCTATCACTATTTTGCCATAAAAAAACAACAACGAGGGTTCGCTGTTGCTGCAGAAACGTCACTTAACCGTCCCTTAGCGCAAGATAGCCCTCCATATAGTTTCCTATATGACAGTCCTGTATTTATTCAATAGCAGAACCAACGGCGAGAACATGAGTTTCTCTCCGTTTCGGCGAATTCCCCTTTCCACATCATCACCGGATCTCATTTTCCTCCGATTGTGTACTGATGGTCTTCGCATCCTCTATCTCACTTCAATGGAATGAAGTAAGAAAGTATACAATTTTATTAACCATAGCATACAAGTGGTTGGATTTCAAGGGATGATGAAAAAAAAGTGAGTCAAGTTTGTATCCGGACCGCTTAGCGTATAAAACACGTTGTTTGCCTCTAATACGTCATTCCCAACAGCCTTTTAGACTAATACAACTCCTTGTTTTACTTCGTCCTTATAGCACTGATGATCCCGACCTTAGAAATTTTTCCGATGCTTGATGAATCTGTTTATTAGGTTCATTGTAAAATGAAATGCAACAGCTAAATAAATAGAAAGCCATCGTGAAACCACGTATAATT
>NZ_JBHUNA010000040.1:0-96341 GCF_042685205.1 Lentibacillus juripiscarius | reverse complement strand
TTCAGTAATTTCAGACCTTAAAATCAATTGTTTGACTTAGCTATTATTTTTTAATGCAACGCTACTGGGCAGTGATAAATCTATGATTCGCAAAAATTGGACAAGATTGCTATAATGGTTACTGTGTAAACGGTTTATGACATATGGTAAATTACTAGGTGCTATTCTGGGTTGAAGTATGGAATGAACTTATCGTAAAATGTTAGAGGTGAGTGTTCAAAAAGGAGATAAAAAGGACCGAGAAGAAATTCGAAGTGTCATTTTCACCGGACTTTTTGAACAACCTCCAGAAGAAGTTATTAGTACCAGTTATTAAACGAAGGGGTGCCAACTATGCTGAAAGTACAGGAAATACGAGAATTAATAAAATTGGTCGACCAATCAGCAATTGATGAATTTACTTATGAAACAGACGAAACAACCGTTACCATGAAGAAATCGGGTGGCAATACGGTCACTGCTGCACCCGCGCCAGCAGCGCCGGCAGAGCGGCCTGCCGAGCCTATTCAATCCTCGGCGCCTGAAGTGAAGGCTGAGCCAGTAGAGAGTTCATCAGAAGAAGCGCCTGCTCCTGCTGCGGAAAAAGCGGCTGATTATGACTATGAAATTGTTTCCCCTATGGTAGGAACCTTTTATACAGCTCCAAATCCGGAAAGCGATCCTTACGTACAAACTGGATCAAAAGTTGAAAAAGATACAGTTGTCTGTATTGTTGAGGCCATGAAACTTTTTAATGAAATTGAGGCGGAAACGACAGGGGAGATTACGGAAATTCTTGCAAAAGATGGAGAGCTGGTTGAATATGGACAGCCGCTCTATAGAGTGAAGCAAAAGTAAGGGGATGTCACGGGTGATTAAAAAACTTCTGATTGCAAACAGGGGAGAGATTGCAGTACGGATAATCCGCGCTTGTAAAGAAATGGATATTGCAACTGTTGCAGTCTATTCTGAAGCGGATAAAGACGCATTGCACGTGCAAATGGCTGACGAAGCCTACTGTATTGGTCCCGCACTGAGTAAAGAGAGCTACTTAAATTTCACGAATATCATGAGTGTTGCCATACTGACCGAAGTGGATGCTATTCATCCCGGTTATGGTTTTCTTGCTGAGAATGCCGATTTTGCCGAGATCTGCAAAGCGTGCAATATTACATTCGTCGGTCCTGCTGCTGAATCTATCCAAAAGATGGGCATAAAAGATGTGGCACGTGAAACCATGAAAGAAGCAAATGTTCCAACTGTGCCAGGTTCGGAAGGAATTATCGAAAGCGAAGAAGAGGCCATCAGAATTGCGGAAGAAATTGGCTACCCTGTCATCATCAAGGCGACTGCAGGCGGTGGCGGAAAAGGAATCCGGGTTGCGGAAACCGAAGAAGAACTAGTGAAAGGGATTCGCGTAACACAGGAGGAAGCCGAAAAATCCTTCGGGAATCCAGGAGTTTATCTAGAAAAGTATATCGAGGATTTCCGGCACGTGGAGATTCAGATTCTGGCAGACAAACACGGCAATGTTCTGCATTTGGGTGAACGTGATTGCACCATTCAGCGAAGGCTGCAAAAGTTAATTGAAGAAGCCCCATCACCTGCGATCACACCTGATATCCGTGCACAAATGGGTGAGGCAGCAGTGAAAGCAGCCAAAGCTGTTGATTATGTTGGTGCCGGCACAATCGAATTTATTTTTGACAGGAAAAGCCAGTCATTTTATTTTATGGAAATGAATACAAGAATACAGGTTGAGCATCCTGTAACCGAAATGATAACGGGTATTGACCTGATCAAGGAACAGATCAAAGTAGCTGACAATGAGCCACTGCCTTTTCGGCAGGATGACATCAGCTTTGATGGATGGGCAATTGAATGCCGTATCAATGCGGAGGATCCGTTTAAGGATTTCATGCCATCACCCGGGGAAATAACGATGTATCTTCCGCCTGGTGGCTCGGGGGTTCGTAATGATTCGGCTGCATATCCGGGCTATCGCATTCCACCGTTTTATGATTCCATGGTTGCAAAACTTATTGCGTATGGAGAGACTCGAAAGGAAGCCATCAACAGAATGAAACGCGCACTTGATGAATTTGTCGTTGAAGGCGTGGATACAACGATTGCCTTCCATCGAAAAATCATGGATCATCCTGTTTTTACAGACGGCAGCTTCAATACGAAGTTTTTGAAAGAAAATCCCATATTAGAAAAGGATGAGTGAGATAATGAGTGAACAGCCACTGCTAAATGTCAGTGATGATGAAAGTCTGGGGACGGTTGAAATTGCTCCGGAAGTGATTGAAGTCATAACAGGCATTGCAGCATCGGAAGTGGAAGGTGTCTCGGAAATGCGCGGCAATTTTGCAACCGGTGTCGTTGAACGGTTTGGTAAAAAGTCACACGGAAAAGGTGTTAAAGTGGACTTGACCGAAAAAGGGATACTGATTGATCTGTTCGTTGTTCTCAATTTTGGCGTTTCCATACCAAAAGTGGCACAGGAGCTGCAGGAAAACATCCGTCATACACTGAAAACGATGACAGCGCTGGAAATAGACGAAATTAATGTTCACGTGGTCGGTATCCAAATGGAAACAGCGGATGAAAGCGAATGAACGTGAACGCGGGAGGCCAAAAGGATTCTTTTGGCCTCCAGCTTGTTTCTAGCGTCAGAAAACAAAAATTATGGATTACTCCAAACAGTCATGTTATGATTTCAGGGAGATAAGAATTTCAAAGGAGTTATGAATGATGAATCGGCATGCAGCAAGAGAAAAAGCATTTCAAATATTGTTCCAGCTGGACATGAACGACAAAGAGCCTGAACAAGCGATGAAAGATCATTTAGAGTCACTTGAAGTCGATCCGTTTATTAAAACCCTTGTCGAAGGAGTTGCGGCAAATAAACAGACAATGGACAGTGTCATTACGGCCAGTCTGGAAAATTGGACAATCGAACGAATTGCATCCGTAGAACGAACGGTATTACGCATTGCTGTTTATGAGATTCGCTGGCAGGAGGATGTTCCTGTCAATGTATCCATCAATGAAGCAGTGGAGCTAGCCAATTTATACGGCGATGAGAAGTCCGGTAAATTTGTCAATGGCGTCCTGGCCAAAGTTACAACATAAACGTCCAACTGGCACACTGCTGCTCGCTGCCTAACGGGACCATGGTACAATGAGTAGCTGCCTGCCGCGGTCTCATTACTAAAAAAGGGAGATGGAGTGTATGACTGCAACTGAAATGAATGGGAAAGAGCTGGCAAAAAAAGTGAGAACAGATTTGGCTGGAGAGGTGCTGCAGCTGAAAGAAAAGGGGATTACACCTCATTTAACAGTTATTATAATTGGAGATGATCCAGCTTCCAAATCATATGTAAGAGGGAAAGAAAAAGCTTCAGCGGAGATAGGCATGTCATCTGACATTATTGCATTGCCATCATCCACTTCGGAACAGGACCTTCTAAATCAAATCGATGACCTCAACAGGAATGAAACCGTGCACGGCATATTGGTGCAGCTTCCTCTTCCGGACCATATAAATGAACAGCAGGTTATTGAATCCATTAGCCCCGAAAAAGATGTCGACGGTTTTCATCCGGTCAACATTGGGAAAATGGTGACGGGAAATAGCACCTTTCTTCCATGCACCCCGTATGGAATTATAACAATGCTTAAAGCCCATGATGTCAGCATGGAAGGGAAACACGCTGTTATATTAGGAAGAAGCAACATTGTAGGAAAACCGATAGGCCAACTGCTCCTGAATGAAAATGCAACCGTAACCCACTGTCACTCCAGAACCGAAAATCTGACAGAGTACACGAAAGAAGCTGACATCCTTATTCTCGCCATGGGAAGGGCAAATGCCATCCGTGGGGAGCATGTGAAAAACGGTGCGGTCATCGTGGATGTTGGGATTAACCGGTTAGAGGATGGTTCCCTGACAGGAGATGCCGACTTTCCATCAGCAGCGGCCAAAGCGTCCAAGATTACACCTGTTCCAAGGGGAGTTGGTCCTATGACAATCACTATGCTACTAAAAAATACGATTAAGGCTGCCAAGGGGCTGTCTGCGGTTGGAAAATAATTATTTAACTGTCACAGCACTGACGAAATATATTAAACGTAAATTTGAAACAGACCCCCATTTAAAGCACATTTGGCTAAAAGGGGAAATTTCCAATTTTAAACATCACAGCCGGGGCCATATGTACTTAACGATTAAGGATGATCATGCACGCATACAGGCAGTTATGTTCGCCGGTAATAATCGCCGACTGAAATTCAGGCCTGAAAATGGCATGAATGTGCTGATAAAGGGCGAAGTCGGTGTGTTTGAACAATTTGGCCAGTATCAATTGTATATCCAGCAAATGGAACCGGACGGACTCGGCTCCCTTTATTTGGCCTATGAGCAGCTGAAGGAGAAACTACATAAACTGGGGTATTTTGACGAACGGCATAAGAAAGAATTGCCTGCCTACCCGCGGCACATTGGTGTCATTACTTCGCCAACAGGGGCTGCTGTCCGTGATATTCTTACAACTATAAAACGAAGATATCCTATTGCCAGGACAACGGTAATTCCAGTACTTGTTCAGGGCCCAAATGCACCGCAATCCATTGCGGACGCAATCAAGAAGGCGAACGAGACCAAACTGTTTGATGTCCTGATTGCTGGCAGGGGCGGCGGATCCATTGAGGAATTATGGAGTTTCAATGAAGAAATCGTGGCCAGTGCGATTTTCCAATCTGCCATACCGATTATTTCAGCTGTGGGTCATGAAACCGATACAACCATCACCGATTATGTGGCTGATGTACGGGCACCGACCCCGACAGGTGCTGCCGAAATAGTTGTCCCGTCACAGCTTGAACTTGCCGAGAAGCTGGATAATCTCGAGCGGTATTTGGCTAAAATGATGACGCAATATGCCACTAGTGCACAGCAGCATCTGAACCGGCTGAAGCAATCATATGCATTTCGCTATCCTGAGCAGCTAATGAAACAAAAAGAACAGGAATTGGACAGACACGTTGATCGTCTTGAAAAAACGGCTTCAATGGAATTGCGGATGAAACGGGACGCATTTCAGCAGTTAACGACAAGGCTTGCAGCACTCCATCCACAACGTCAAATGGACCACGCCAGAAGGGATCTTAAGCAGTATAATAAACAACTAGGTGATTTGATGAACGGTCACCTGGAAAAAAGTGCTGACCGGCTGCAGACGGCTATTGGGAAGCTGTCCCTTCTTAATCCGCTGGAGACGATGAAACGTGGATATGCCATTCTTTATAATCCCACAGGAGAGTTGCTGAAATCAGTTGATTATGTATCCGTAAAAGACCATGTAACCGTGAAACTTGCGGATGGGTTACTTGATTGTCAGGTAATGGACAAAAAGGAGGAGAGCAATGGAGCAGGAGAATAACCATTCTTTTGAGGAAGCAATGCTTGAGCTTGAAAAAATCGTAGAAAAGCTTGAAAAAGGGGACGTTCCATTAGAAAAGGCAATTACTTATTACCAGGAAGGTATGAAACTTTCGAAAGTTTGCAGTGATAAACTGACAGATGTACAGAAAAAAATGACACAAATTATGAATGACCAGGGCGAACTGGAAACGTTCGATGTTCAGGGGGAGGAGTAGCTGTGCAGCAGGAATTGAATAAATTCATGGATGACCAAAAAACGGCTGTCGAGCAGGAGCTTGAACACCAGCTGCGTGAATTGGACATTCCGGAACGTCTGAAAGCTTCCATGCTGTATTCAGTTGAAGCTGGCGGTAAACGGCTCCGGCCTGTTCTTTTAATGGCTGCGTACCATGCGTACGATAATGATACAGATGTGGCCCTTACACCTGCAGTTGCACTGGAGATGATTCATACGTACTCCCTCATTCATGATGACTTGCCGGCAATGGATGATGATGACCTGCGCCGCGGACAGCCGACGAACCATAAAGTGTATGATGAAGCCACGGCGATTCTGGCAGGAGATGCCTTACTGACATACAGTTTTGAGCTGATTTCAAGCGACCCGCAATTATCAGCGAATCAGAAAGTCCAGATTGTGAAGTCGCTTTCTGAAGTGAGCGGGCCAAAGGGAATGGTAGCCGGGCAAGCTCTGGACATGAAAGCTGAACAAAGAGAGATTACACTGGAAGAGCTGGAAACCATACACACGCTGAAAACAGGGGAACTGCTTCGATTTGCTGTTGGCACCGGAGCATATCTTGGCGGAGCCAGCACCGAGCAGATAGCACATTTAGAAAACTTTGCATATTATCTCGGCTTAATTTTTCAGGTACAGGATGATGTTCTTGATGTTACTGGGGACCCGGATAAACTCGGTAAACCGGTCGGCAGTGATGAAGCGAATGATAAAAATACCTATCCGAAGCTGCTTGGACTGGAGGGGGCGATAGAGAAAAAATCCTCCTATGTACAGAGGGCGAAAGAAGCATTGCGCAAGGCCGGTGCAGAGACTTCCTACCTTGCACTGCTTACGGACTATTTCAGTGCACGGGATTATTAATAATCCATAGTAATTTTGTCTGTCCTATGTTATAATAATACTAGTAAAGGAATGGTGCAGTATTCTAGTCAGTCCTCCGTTCTTGAAGGCGGGCCTAAAAATCCGCCAAAGGGCACATCGATGAAGTTCCTTGTGCTGGCTTGAGGCGCCCAGCCTTGGGTCAGTGCTGGGAGTTAAGGTTTTCGGGCGATCCACAAAGGCATGTGGGCGTTGACCCGATTACCGCGGAGGCCCATCTCTGTAGTGGACCCTAAGCCTAGGTTTCGCTATGGAATGGGGTATGAACCTGCATAATAGGGCGTGGGAGCCTTATTTGCAGCGTAGCCTGCCTTGAGTGGTGGTGAGGGGATTAGAGCAATAATAATCAATCCGGGTGGCCAACCGGCTTGGTTATTTAATCTCTATGAAATCATCACTGCAAAAGAGGCTAGGGAACGGTCAAAGACTGCTGAGGAAAACTCCTAGACTGCTCATTGGACATTTAAAAGGGATTATAGTGCGGACTAAGTGGTAATCCAGTCCGGCTTCCGGTGACGGAGTCGAGATGGATTTAAAGGGGAACCGCCTTTATGGCAACATAGGGTATCCATCTGGGAAAACCTACTGGACCTAAGCCGCAGTTTTTACCTTTTAAATGACCATTCCTTCTACTACATATTTTTTTGAATTAGAGGTTAAAATGAAACAGCAAACTAAAAAATCGCTGCATTTCAGTGTTACTATTGCCGTTATCACGTTTGTGTTAGCGGCTATTTTTTCAGTGGTATCTGAATCCATTCTAAGTAATGTGATTTGGATACTTGGACTGGTAATTGTGTTTATCATCGTATTTATTGGTGTTATGTTTGATATGCTTGGCATTGCCGCTACCGCTGCCAGTGAAAAACCTTTTCATGCAATGGCAGCCGAAAAGATTACTGGTGCAAAGGAAGCCGTTAAAATCATCCGTAACGCCGATAAATTTGCCAGTTTCTGTAATGATGTCATTGGTGATATATCAGGTGTTGTCAGTGGTACCGCATCAGCAACTGTTGTACTGCAGATTGCCAATATGTTTGATCAGGGTGACGGATCTACGCTGCAGATTGTTCTATCCGTCATACTGACCAGCTTGGTTGCCGCTTTGACGGTGGGTGGAAAAGCGGTCGGGAAATATGCCGCTATTAATGCTTCCACAGCCCTCATTTTTTTTGCCGGGAAAGTTATCGCATTCATGGAACAGCGCCTGAAAATCAAACTGCTCCCTAATGACAGCAAAACAAGTAAATAAATGATTGATTTATAGAGGTTGTTCAAAAAGTCCGGTAAAAATGACATATCGAATTTCTTCGTTGACTTGTTTCTCCGCTACTCATGAATCTGTAGCAAAAGCGGCTCTTCTGCTAAAACTGCCCACGTCAATAGTCAACTGCAGAAGTCACCACATCCTGTGGAAGTCCGCCTTCCGAAACTGCGTCGCCTCGAAATTCTCGGTCCTTTTTATCCTCCTTTTTGAACACGCACTTATACATTCTACAGGAAGAAAAGGGATAAAAGGAATGGGCAAAAAGCGATTAGATGTATTGTTAGTGGAACGGGATTTAATCAACACCAGAGAAAAAGCAAAGCGGGTCATTATGGCCGGACTTGTTTTCTCAGGTCAGGACCGGCTTGACAAGCCAGGTATGAAAGTGAGTGAGTCTATTCCTCTGACAGTTAAAGGAAAAGACATCCCGTATGTAGGACGTGGCGGATTAAAGCTGGAAAAAGCCATCCGTCATTTTTCCATATCACTAAAGGAAAAGGTCGTGGTGGACGTTGGATCGTCTACCGGCGGATTTACGGATTGTGCACTGCAGAATGGCGCGCGGCTTAGCTTTGCCATTGACGTCGGTTACAATCAGTTGGATTGGAAATTGCGGAATGATGACCGGGTTATTGTAATGGAACGGACAAACTTTCGATATGTTACACCTGATATGCTTAACGATGAAAAGCCAGATTTTGCAGCAATTGACGTATCTTTTATATCACTCAAACTCATATTGCCTGTGCTGAAACAGCTGCTTAAACCGGACAGTGACATTATTGCTCTTATTAAGCCACAATTCGAAGCCGGACGTGAGCAGGTGGGGAAAAAAGGAATCGTCCATGACAAAAAAGTGCATTTGGAAGTTCTCGAAAATGTTATCGGATATGCCCGTCGGGAAGGATACGAGCTGATGGGTCTGACACACTCTCCGATAACTGGCGGTGATGGGAATATTGAGTTTCTGGCTCATCTGGGCTGGGAGAAAGAAGCAGAAAGCATACAAGCGGATATCAGCTTAAATGAAGCAGTAGAAGCTGCCCACCGCAATTTTAGAGAAAAGAAAGATACATGACGGCTCACAGCCTTTTTAACTAGTGATGGGCATCCGAGTTTTTAAATGGAGGCTTTTATGAGTAAAATTCAGCGCCATATTAAAATACGCGAACTTATAACAGAAAAAGAAATTGAAACCCAGGATGAACTTGCCGATCAGCTTAAATCTGCGGGTTATGATGTGACGCAGGCTACCGTATCACGCGACATAAAAGAATTGCACCTTGTGAAGGTACCATCATTCAATGGAAGTTATAAATACAGCCTGCCAGCAGATAATCGCTTCAACCCACTTGATAAATTAAAACGCTTAATCAGGGATGCATTTGTCAAAATGGAGTACACGAGTCATTTTATTGTGTTAAAGACACTGCCCGGTAATGCACATGCCCTTGGTGTCCTGATCGATAATCTCGAATGGGACGAAATTATGGGAACGATTTGTGGTGATGATACTTGTTTAATTATCTGCAGGACGGAAGAGGACCCGGTGGTTATCCAGGACCGCTTTTTAAGTATGCTGTAGCAGCGAGGTGAGGCATGTGCTGACAGAACTGTCTATAAAGGATTTTGCTATCATTGATGAAATGTCGATTACATTTGATGATGGGTTGACTGTTCTTACCGGTGAAACAGGGGCCGGGAAATCGATTATCATCGATGCCGTCCAGCTCCTGGCAGGCGGAAGGGGCTCAGTGGAATACGTCCGGCATGGGACAAGCAAAGCTCAAATTGAAGGACTTTTTACATTGGATTCCAATCAGGAAGAATTGTATGCTACTGCTGATACGTATGGAATCGATATGCAGGACGGCATGATGGTACTGAACCGTACAATCACATCTGGCGGTAAAAGTATCTGCAGGGTGAATGGTAAATTAGTCACCCTTGCTATTCTCAAGGAATTTGGCAAGCGACTGATTGATATACATAGCCAGCATGAAACCCAATCATTAATGGATCCGGAAAATCATATCCGGCTCCTTGATTTATACAGTGAAAAACAGATAGGAAACGCAAAAAAAGAATATACCCGCCTATATGAAAAATTGCTTTCGTTACAAAAAAGGTATAATGAACTAAGCGCCAATGAGCAGGAAATGACGCAGCGTCTGGATTTGCTGCAATTTCAGCAAAACGAAATCGAACAAGCCAATCTCACTCCTGATGAAGATGTGCGGCTGGAAGAGGAGCGCAGCCAGCTTGCGAATTTTGAGCGGATATACAATGGACTGCAGGATGCCTACAACGCCCTTTATGGTGAACAGAGAGGGATTGAATGGCTGGGCATGGCTAACCAATCCCTGCAGAACAGTAGTGAGTATGATTCCTTTATTGCTGAAAAGGCTGAGGAATTATCTAATCACTATTACCTTGTTGAAGAACTGATGTACGAGCTGCGCAATTACGCTGATTCACTCCAATATGATTCAGAGCGATTGAATGAAATTGAATCGAGGCTGTATGAAATTGATCGGTTGAAAAAGAAATACGGTCCTTCTGTGAATGAGATACTGGAATACCTCGGTAAAATCGAGGAAGAAATCGAACAGCTTACAGATAAGGACACACATTTGGCAAAATTTGAAGAACAAATTGCGGAAACATATCAGGATGCATACCTGGAAGCAAA
Organism: Lentibacillus juripiscarius; assembly: GCF_042685205.1. Classification (NCBI taxonomy): domain Bacteria; kingdom Bacillati; phylum Bacillota; class Bacilli; order Caryophanales; family Bacillaceae; genus Lentibacillus; species Lentibacillus juripiscarius. The sequence continues at coordinate 85,834 of NZ_JBHUNA010000040.1, read as the reverse complement.
AGAACTTCACGATCTTCGCCAGAAGGCTGCTAAATCGCTGACCGATAATATATACGGGGAACTAGCCGGTCTTTATCTGGAAAAGGCTTCTTTTTCCATATCGTTTGATTCCAAAACTGAAACGGGCACAGAAAAAAATGTGAAATTGCACCGGGACGGATTTGATTACGTTCAATTTCTTATTTCTGCCAACCCGGGCGAACCATTGAAACAGTTGAATAAAGTAGCTTCGGGTGGTGAATTGTCGCGAATTATGCTGGCACTGAAAAAACTGTTTGCCAGACATCAGGGCGTCACCAGTGTTATTTTTGATGAAGTGGACACTGGCGTTAGCGGACGGGTTGCGCAGGCTATTGCCGAAAAGATCTATCAAATCTCCAGGCAGTCCCAAGTGCTTTGCATTACTCATTTGCCACAAGTGGCGGCAATGTCGGATATTCACAAGCTGATTCAGAAATACGAAAAAAATGACAGAACAGCAACCGTTGTTGAAGAATTGAGTGAAAAGGAAAAAATTGACGAGTTGAGCCGGATGATCACCGGGACGAAATTAACAGAAACAGCAAAAGAACACGCCAGGGAAATGCTTGCATTGGCTTCCAATTATAAACAATCAACACAATAGTTTTTATACATTAAAATCCAACCGGGAAAGCTGGTATTTTTTAAAAAGGAAAAGATACACAGCTTTTCTTTTTTTTCACCAGTTTAAAATGGGTGCCGTTCGGTCAAATTAGAAGTACAAAGAGAAATTAATGGTATGGGGTTGGCCGAGGAGAGTGAATTGGGTGAAGCTACACAGCAAAATTCGAATATGGACAGGCATTTTTCTTCTTATTGCAGTACTGGCGCTTCCTTTTTTGAAACCAGTCCAGCAATACCTTTCCATTCCCGACGAAATTGTCACACTAAATAACACTGCATCACCCCTTGACGTGCCTGCACTCGGCACAAATGTGTCGATTGATTCCTCTGGCGAAAGTATCCAAGCCATGGATTCCTCTGTATTTTATCCGAAAGAACAAGGAAATAGTCAGCTTATGTATGAAGCGGCCGGATTTCCGATGAAAAAAGTGGATGTATCGGTGCTTGAGGACATCCGGGTCGTTCCAGGCGGACAATCCATCGGTGTCCAGTTGCATACACTTGGCGTCCTTGTCGTTGGACATCATCAAATTAAAACAGAGGATGGAATGGTGTCTCCCGGGGAAAAAGCAGACATTCAAGTAGGCGATGTTATACTGAAGATAAATGGCGAGAAAATTAAGGAAATGGAAGATGTTAAACCATTTGTGAAAGAAGCTGGTAAAGAAAACAAGGAACTGACATTAACAGTGAAACGGGATAATGAAACCATCGAAACAACGCTTGATCCCGCAAAAGATGAAAAAGAAGGCGAATACCGCATTGGATTGTATATACGTGATTCAGCAGCAGGAATTGGAACGATGACATTTTATGATCCAGAAACCAAAAATTATGGAGCACTTGGCCATGTTATATCTGATATGGATACACAGAAGCCGATTGAAATCCATAACGGTTCCATCGTACGCTCCAACGTTACTTCAATTGAAAAAGGCAATGACGGAGATCCAGGTGAAAAACAGGCAAAATTCTCCGTTAAAGATAAAAAAATCGGTAGTATTACCAAAAACAGCCCTTTCGGTATTTTCGGCAAGTTAAACAAACCTATAAAGAATGGCGAATATGACAAACCAATGCCAATTGCTTTGTCACACCAAGTGAAAGAAGGACCAGCCAAGATTTTGACCGTTCTGGAAGGGGAAGAAGTGGAAGCATTTGACGTAAAGGTTGTCAGCAGTGTACCGCAAAAATTCCCGGCCAAAAAAGGAATGGTCATTCAAATAACGGATGAGGAGCTCCTGAACAAAACAGGTGGGATCGTCCAGGGCATGAGCGGCAGCCCGATTATTCAGGATGGCAAAATAATCGGAGCAGTCACGCACGTTTTTGTTAATGATTCGACCAGTGGCTATGGCGTCCACATTGAATGGATGCTGCAGGAAGCTGGAATCAAAGTGAAAGAACAGTCCAAGAAAGAGGAAGCAAGCTAAATAAAAAAAGCCTGTTACAGGAATTTCATCCTATAACAGGCTTTTTTATGCTACAATAATAATACATTTAAATATTTTTCGACAAACATTGTCAAAAATAATCGAATACCATCGATATTCGAAGTAAAATAGAGATAAAAAAAGCAAAAAGAAAAAAATATAAAGTTTTTTAAATAAAAAAAGGATATTTGGTACTTGTGTCGAATATGTTACGTGGAGAAAGCTCGAATTAAAGGAGGAAACAACGTGGAAAAAATTTCAGTTTGTTTAGTCGATGACAATAGGGAACTTATTCAATTAATGCAAGAGTATTTCGAGGATCAGGATGATATTGAAATTGTAGGAATTGCCCATAATGGACGGGAATGCCTGGAAATGCTTGAAGACACAAAACCTGATGTTCTTGTTCTGGACATTATTATGCCACATATTGATGGGCTGGGTGTTTTAAATACAGTCCGCGGAAGCGAACATAATCAGGATCTCAATGTTATTATGCTGACAGCTTTCGGTCAGGAAGAGGTGATGAAAAAAGCGGTTGATCTTGGGGCATCTTATTTTATTCTTAAGCCATTTGAGCTGGATAATCTGGCTGAACAGATTCGACAGGTACAGGGAGAAAGTTCGAATACGTTAAATCAGCCGGCACCAAAAAAACCGGCAAGCAGAGAACGGAAGAAAAAAGACCTCGAAGCAAGTATTACGAATATTATCCATGAGATTGGAGTACCGGCACATATTAAAGGCTACATGTACTTAAGAGAGGCAATTACAATGGTTTATAATGATATTGAGCTTTTGGGTTCCATCACTAAAGTGCTTTATCCGGACATTGCCAAAAAATATAATACAACCTCATCACGTGTTGAGCGTGCTATTCGCCATGCCATTGAGGTTGCTTGGAGCCGCGGTAATATCGAATCCATTTCAGCATTGTTCGGGTATACGGTAAATATTTCTAAAGCCAAACCGACAAATTCTGAATTTATCGCCATGGTTGCGGACCGTCTGCGGCTGGAACATAAAGCAAGCTAATAAAAAACTGTATGTGCGTTGAAGCACATACAGTTTTTTTAATCAAAATATGTTTTGTATAAAGACTGGATAGCCTGATTGAGTTTATCGGTTTTTACCCCAAACATCATGGAAAGTTCGGATGAGCCCTGGTTGATCATTTCAATGTTGACATTTGCATCTGAAAATGCTGCGGCTGCTTTGTTTGCAATTCCTATCGTGTTATTCATCCCTTCACCAACAACCATAATCATTGCAAAGTCGTAATCAATTGATATCGTATCCGGGTTCAGTTCACTTTTGATCCGCCTAATCACAGCCTCTTCCTTGCCCCGTGTTAGTTGGTTGTCGCGAAAAATGACAGACATTTCATCAATACCAGAAGGAGCATGTTCAAATGAAATGTTTTCTTCTTCCAGTATTTGCAGCAGTTTTCGTCCGATGCCGAGTTCACGGTTCATTAAATATTTACTGATGTATAAACTTGCAAAACCTGTGTCACTGGCAATGCCGACGACACATTTTTCCTGTGGCTTTTTGTCTGCTACAACCATTGTTCCGGGGGCATCCGGATTGCCGGTATTTTTGATGCATACAGGGATTTTTGCTTCGAATGCGGGTATGAGCGCCTCATCGTGAAAAACAGAAAAGCCAGCATAGGAAAGTTCCCGCATTTCTCTGTACGTCAATGTACGTATTTCTTTAGGATTTTGTACAATTGTGGGATTTACCGTATAAACTGAGTTGACATCCGTGAAATTCTCGTATAAATCAGCCTGCACGCCCGCAGCTACGATGGAACCGGTGATGTCTGAACCGCCTCTCGGAAATGTCATTAATTGTCCATCTTTTGTAAAGCCGAAGAATCCAGGTATGACAATAATCCCTTCTTCTTCACGTAAACTGGCCAGAGCTGATAAACTTTCGGGTAAAATTTGAGCATTACCTGGTTCATCACTGACAATAATACCAGCATCTTTCGGGTTCATGTATTTAGCCTGATAACCGGCCATTTCTAGGTATGTACTGACTAATTTGGCCGAACTATCTTCACCAATGGATTTCAAGGCATCCATTTTTGTATGATCAGGCTCATCACTTGAAAGAATTTGCTCTATGGTCTCATCAATTTCCTGTACAATTTGCGCGGGAAGGTGAAGTTCCTCTGCGATGGCAGAAAAACGGTCTATAATGTTTTCCCTCAGCTCTCCGGCCGGTTTATGGGCAAAAGCAGCATTTCCTAACGCGATCAGCAGATCTGTTATTTTGGAATCGCCGCTAAAACGTTTCCCGGGTGCAGAAACGACAACAATTTTCCGGTCGGGGTCGCTTGTTATGATGGATTTAATTTTTTTAATCTGTGTCCCGCTTGCCACGGAAGTTCCTCCGAATTTTGCCACTTTCATAAACATCGCTCCTCCATAATTTGGTTGAGTAAAAATAACGCACTAAATCATTTTTTTCGTCCTGCTTTCTTTTTCTCCTTCCATTTTTTTCTGTCCCGGTGAACGATAAAACCGCCAATAAACGCCAATCCGCCAAGGAACAGCAGCAATCCGGCAGCAAATTGGATCCCCGGATTGATAAATAACGCGTTAAATTCGTTAAACAGGGTGTCACGCATCAGTTTAATACCGATAGCTGCAACAAGCCCGGGAATTAAAAGCAGCAACACTGCAATGATACGGACCATGTCTTTTCTCCTTTAATGAGTTTATGTATGAATCCTTTTTATTAAAGAGGTTATACACACAATTATAGCAACAAGTATAGCAAATTGTTTAAAAAATAGAAACAGGGTGTAACGGATTTTTGGTTCAATGGAAGGCTGAAACATCTGTCACGTTATGCAGGACTATCGTTTGTTTAAATATTTATAATAGAGTATACTTGGATCATGCAAAATATTGCAAGGGTGGGATGCATATGAAACGTGTACTCATAGTTGGTGCTGGTAAGGGTGGAAGTGCACTATTGGACATACTTTCCAATACGGACCGGATGAAAATTGCAGGAGTGATAGATAAAAACCCCGACGCTAAGGGATTAATGATGGCATTGGAAAAAGGCATCCCCACCGGTACCAATTATGGTGAGTGGATCAACAGCGACATTGATATTATTATGGAAGCGACAGGTGATGAGAAGGTGCTTGACGAGCTGCTCGAGAAACGGGGCGAGAAAACGGTCGTTATTCCAGGCAGTGTCGCGTATATCATTTCTGAATTGATGGAAGAAAAAGAAACATTATTGGAACGGCTAAAACTGCAGACGAACAACCAGGAACTGATTCTGAATAACATTCACGACGGCATGATTGTCATTAATGGGGATGAAACTGTCCAGTTTGCCAATAAGAGTGCAGAACGGATTGTCGGTGTATCCAAGGAGCAGATCAAAGGTCAGAGTATAAAAGAAGTCATTTCTGGTTCCAGACTTCCGTATGTCATGCATACCCGCAGAAAAGAGGTAAATCAGAAGCTAGTGCTGGAAAACGGTAAAAAAGTTATTACAACCCGTATTCCCATCATTAATGACGACAATCTGCTGGTCGGTGCCTTTGCCGTATTTAAAGATATTACCGAGGTGATGAACCTCGCTGAAGAAAATACCGACCTGAAAGAAATTAAAACGATGCTTGAAGCCATTATTCATTCGTCCGACGAGGCCATATCTGTCGTGGATGAGAAGGGAATCGGCATTATGATTAATCCTGCCTATACACGCATCACTGGCCTTAAAGAATCAGACGTTATCGGGAAACCCGCGAATGCTGACATTTATGAAGGCGAAAGCATGCATATGAAAGTATTGCAGACACGACGTACTGTACGCGGTGTACGGATGAAAGTCGGGCCCGCAAGAAAAGATGTGATGGTCAACGTTGCGCCTGTGATTGTTGATGGGAAAATAAAGGGCAGTGTGGGCATTCTGCATGATGTTTCAGAAATCCAGAGTCTGACAAGTGAACTGAAACGAGCAAGGCAAATTATTCGCAACCTTGAAGCAAAATATACATTTGATGATATCATTGGACCTTCTTCTGAAATGAAAGTAGCACTTGAGCAGGCTAAAGTTGGTGCTAAAACACCGGCAACAGTGCTCCTTCGGGGAGAATCCGGTACAGGGAAGGAATTGTTCGCCCACGCTATCCATAATGAAAGTGACCGTAAACATAATAAATTCATCCGCGTCAATTGTGCCGCCATTGCTGAAAACATATTGGAAAGTGAATTGTTCGGCTATGAAGAAGGGGCGTTTACAGGCGCAAAACAAGGTGGGAAAAAAGGTTTGTTTGAGGAGGCGAACCTGGGAAGTATCTTCCTTGATGAGATTGGTGAACTGTCACACCACATGCAAGCTAAATTGCTCCGCGTTCTTCAGGAAGGGGAGATTATTCGTGTCGGCTCAACCGATCCCATATCCATCGATGTACGGGTTATTGCCGCAACCAATGTTAATCTTGAAAAAGCTATCATGAATAAGACTTTTCGTGAAGACCTTTATTACCGGCTGAATCGGTTGCCTGTCCATATCCCGTCGCTCAATGAACGCATTGATGATCTGCCGGATTTGACAGAACATCTCATTCAGAAAATCAACCAGGACTACGGACGGAATGTAAAAGCAATTGAAAAAGAAGCTTGCGATTATTTGCAGCGTTATCATTGGCCTGGTAATGTAAGAGAGCTGGAAAATGTTATTGGACGCGCTATGATCTATATGGATATGAATGAAGAAATCATTAAACAGAAACACATTCCTGAAATGGATATATATACTGCCGCCTCAAACTCACAACCGACCGAGCTCCCTCATCATGACAAGACATTAAAGGGCGCCATCGAACAATACGAACAACGGTACATCCGTTCTGTTCTAGAGGAAAATAATTATAATAAAACAAAAACCGCCAGCGATTTAAATATATCAATCCGAAACCTTTATTATAAACTTGAGAAACATGGGATTGACAAAAGTAGCATGCAAAGTCTTTCATAACTGCAATTATTTGCACACCTCGCATCGCACCATAAAAGCGCTTTCATACCTTTAGCTATTGGCACGATTTTTGCCTTTAGATTTATGAGGAAGATAGGTGGATAGAATGAAAACATTGACAGACTTAAGGAAACAGGCGGCGTTTGAACAGAATAAAGTCGTTGCTGTGGCTGGTGCAGCGGATGAACATGTCTTGGCTGCGGTGAAAAAAGCGGTCGATGAAAATATGTGTTCGTTTCGCTTGTTCGGAGCCAAGGCCGATATAGCTTTAGCTGCTGATGCGATTGGCCTGGATTTGGGAAAAGAAGCCATTACCGTAACAGATGCCATTGACCCTGTAATGGTAGCAGTGAAAAATGTCCATGACCAGAAATCAGATATTCTTATGAAAGGAAATGTACAGACGAAACATGTGCTGAAAGCTGTACTGGATAAGGCGTACGGTCTTCGCGGAAGCGGTATTTTGTCACATGTGGCACTGTTTGAGATCCCGAATCAGGACCGGCTCCTTTTTTTGACCGACGCAGCCATGAACATTGCTCCCACTTTGAAAGAAAAAACTGCAATCATAAAAAATGCAGTTCGAATTGCACATGGGATTGGTATTGCGGATCCGAAAACAGCTGTCCTAGCTGCGGTTGAGGAAGTGAATCCGGCAATGCAGGTCACACTGGATGCAGCGGCACTTGCACAGATGCAAAAACGTTCTCAAATAACAGGATGTACCATCGATGGTCCGCTGGCGTTTGATAATGCGGTCTCTTCCCGTGCCGCGGCGCAAAAAGGAATTCAGTCTGATGTGGCAGGGGACGCTGATATGCTGGTAGTGCCGTCCATTGAAGCGGGCAATGCCCTGTATAAATCATTCATCTATTTTTCAGGAGCACAAGTAGCCGCTGTTATTAGCGGTGCAAGCGCTCCAATTGTACTGACATCACGGGCTGATTCCAGTGAGAGCAAATTAAACTCGCTGGCCTTGGCACTCGTTTCCGAAAAAACATTTCAGGGGGTTTGACAAATGGAGATATTTCCATATATGGAAGAAAGTGACTACGAACAGTTAGTATTTTGCCAGGATAAAAATTCCGGACTGAAAGCGGTAATAGCCATTCATGACACGACACTTGGTCCGGCGCTGGGCGGTACACGAATGTGGACATACGACACGGAAGCGGAGGCTATTGAAGATGCGCTCCGTCTCGCGAGGGGCATGACATATAAAAATGCGGCTGCAGGCCTGAATCTTGGCGGGGGAAAAGCCGTTATTATGGGGGATCCGAAAAAAGACAAGAACCCGGAAATGTTTCGTGCTTTTGGTCGCTATATTCAAAGCCTCAATGGTCGTTATATAACTGCGGAAGATGTAGGCACAACTGTTGAAGATATGGACTTAATATACATGGAAACTGACTTTGTCACGGGGACTTCTCCGGAACACGGTTCTTCCGGAAATCCGTCTCCTGTTACGGCTTATGGTGTGTATAAAGGAATAAAAGCTGCAGCAAATGAGGCATACGGCACGGATTCACTTGAGGGCAAAACAGTGGCAGTGCAGGGGGTTGGCAATGTGGCCTATCAATTATGCGAACATTTGCATGAAGAGGGCGCTGACTTAATTGTCACAGATATTAATAAAGAAGCAGTTAAGCGGGCTGTCCATGCTTTTGGTGCCAAAGCGGTTGACCCTGATGATATTTACAGCGCTGACTGCGATATTTATGCACCGTGTGCCCTTGGTGCTACGATTAATGACGAAACAATTCCTCAGCTAAAAGCGAAAGTGATTGCAGGCTCTGCTAATAATCAGCTGAAGTCAGAAAAACACGGAGAAATGATACACGATATGGGAATTGTTTTTGCTCCGGATTATGTCATTAACTCCGGTGGGGTCATTAATGTCTCCGATGAGCTGAACGGCTATAACCAGGATAGAGCGATGAAAAAAGTGGAGACGATTTACGATAATCTGTCGAAAGTCTTTGCAATTTCAAGACGTGATGATATCCCTTCCAATATTGCTGCAGACCGTATGGCTGAGGAACGCATCCAATCATTAAAGGCATCACGCGGTCAGTTTTTAATGAACGGCCATCATACATTAAGCAGACGTTAAGCAAACCTGCAGTAACGGAGGTAAATCGAAGTGACACACTATCACCCTCTGCGAATTTTAGTGATTAACCCAGGATCAACGTCAACAAAGATTGGCGTATTTGATAACAGGAAATGCATTCTGGAAAAGACTATCCGTCATTCTTCCGATGAACTGGCATTTTTTAAACGTACGATAGAACAGTACACATTCAGGAAGCAGATCATTTTGCAGCAGCTGGACACGGAAGGGATAAACGTCTCGAAATTAAGTGCTGTCTGTGGGCGCGGCGGTCTGCTCCGGCCCATAGAGGGCGGCACATACGAAGTTAACCAAGCAATGCTTCTGGATTTGCGTAATGGTTATAATGGGGAACATGCATCAAATCTGGGGGGCATCATCGCCCACGAAATCGCCAGTGGACTAAATATTCCAGCATTTATTGTCGATCCTGTTGTGGTGGATGAACTGCAGGATATTGCAAGGGTATCCGGTGTTCCGGAACTTCCGCGAAAGAGTATATTCCATGCGCTAAACCAGAAAGCCGCTGCACGCAAAGCTGCCGAGGAGTTAAACACTACATACGCCGAAGCCAGATTGATTATCGCTCATATGGGGGGAGGCATTACTGTCGGAGCCCACCAAAATGGAAAAGTCATTGATGTTAACAATGGGCTTCATGGTGATGGCCCATTTTCCCCGGAGCGGGCCGGGACTGTACCCGCCGGTGACTTGGTCTCGATGTGTTTTTCGGGCCAGCATTATCTGGATGAAATAATGAAGAAACTGATAGGTCGTGGTGGCTTAACAGCTTATCTGGACACGAATGATGCTACGAAAGTGGAAAAACGGATAGAAAACGGGGATGGTGATGCCGCCTTTATTTATGATGCGATGGCTTACCAGATAGCAAAAGAAATTGGGGCGGCAAGTACCGTGCTGCATGGGAATGTTGATGCAATCGTCCTGACTGGTGGGCTGGCGTACGGTAAAATGTTTACGGATATGATTATTGACCGGGTCCATTGGATTGCGGATACAATCATTTATCCGGGTGAGGATGAGCTGCAAGCATTATGTGAAGGTGTACGACGGGTTTTGCAGGGAGAAGAAGCAGCAAAGATCTACCCAACCAACGATAGAGAGGAGCAATCATTATATGGCGAAAGATTATGATTTAGTGGTCCTTGGTGGAGGAACGGGCGGCTATGTCGCAGCGATCAGAGCTTCACAGCTGGGGATGCAGGTGGCTGTTGTTGAAAATGGTGAACTTGGCGGAACCTGTCTTCATCGCGGCTGTATTCCGTCCAAGGCACTGCTCCGGAGCGCTGAAGTATTCAGGCAGACAAAGGAAGCAGCAACATTTGGAGTGGACACCGGTGAACCGGCACTCAATTTTATAAATGTGCAGAAACGCAAAAACCGTATCGTCGAGACACTTCATCAAGGTGTTCAAGGTTTGATGAAAAAAGGAAAAATTGACGTTTTTAAAGGATTTGGACGGATTCTCGGCCCCAGTATATTTTCACCAATGCCTGGCACCATCTCCATTGAGTATGAAAACGGGGACGAAAATACGATGATCGTGCCCAAACATGTGCTGATTGCGACTGGCTCACATCCAAAATCACTTCCCGGGCTGGAAATTGACGGCGACTATGTGATGAGTTCCGATGAAGCATTACATATGGAAGCATTGCCTGAATCGATGATTATTGTAGGCGGTGGTGTCATCGGCATCGAGTGGGCTTCTATGCTGGCTGATTTCGGAGTGGACGTAACGGTCATGGAGTATCTGGAGCAAATTTTGCCGACTGAAGATGAGGAAGTGGCCGCAGAGACAGAAAAACAGCTGAGGAAAAAAGGAATCCGCTTTGTTAAAGGAGCAAACGTGCTGCCTGAAACTATTCAAAAGGACAATGGGGTCACCGTTGAAGCGGAAACAGGCAATGGGAAAGAAACGTTTACGGCCGGCAAAATGCTCGTTTCGGTCGGGCGTGGTGCCAACACATCCAATATTGGTCTGCAAAATACGGACATCGCTGTTGAAAAGGGTTCTATCAAAACAAATGACTTTTATCAGACGGAAGAGTCGCATATTTATGCCATTGGTGATGTAATTGGTGGTATGCAGCTTGCTCATGTTGCTTCCCATGAAGGGATTATCGCCGTGGAGCATATGGCAGGTGAGAATCCTTGGCCACTTGATTATGACCAGATTCCAAGCTGTATTTATTCCCATCCGGAGGCTGCACGAGTCGGCTTGACAGAAAAACAGGCTGTGGATAGAGGATTAGACGTCAAAATAGGCAAATTTCCATTTAAGGCGGTCGGCAAGGCTCTGGTACATGGGGAGTCGGATGGCTTCGTCAAGATAGTCGCCGACAAAAAGACAGACGATGTCCTTGGAGTGCATATGACAGGGCCACATGCTACGGATATGATTTCAGAAGCTGGATTGGCCAAAGTCCTGGACGCTGCACCTTGGGAAGTAGCACATAGTGTTCACCCACATCCATCGCTTTCGGAAGTGGTGGGAGAGGCAGCACTTGCTGTCGATGGTAAGCAAATACATGGATAAGCGTTTGTCGACAGGATATTTCAATTTATTAAAGGAGGGAACAGCATATGGCAAATAATCGCCATGAATCATTGGGGCTGACCAATGAACAAGTGTTGGATATGTATAAACATATGCTCCTGGCCCGAAAACTGGATGAGCGGATGTGGCTGTTAAACCGGGCGGGGAAAATACCGTTCGTCATTTCCTGTCAGGGACAGGAAGCATCGCAAATAGGCGCATCATTCGCGCTGGACCGCACGAAAGATTATACTGCACCATACTATCGGGACATGGGCGTCGTTCTGGCATTTGGCATGACGGCAAAAGAACTGATGCTGTCAGCTTTTGCGAAAGCGGAAGATCCTAATTCCGGCGGCCGTCAGATGCCGAGCCATTTCGGACAGAAGAAAAATAGAATTTTAACACAGTCCTCTCCGGTAACGACACAAGTTCCGCACGCTGTAGGTGTCGCACTGGCCGCCAAAATGGAGAAGGAAGACTTTGCTTCGTTTGTCACATTGGGAGAAGGTTCATCCAATCAGGGTGATTTTCATGAAGGGCTGAATTTTGCCGGGGTGCACAAGTTGCCGGTCATTACAATGGTGGAAAACAACAAATACGCCATTTCTGTGCCACTGGATAAGCAAATTGCCAGTGAGAATGTTTCTGATCGCGCCTCCAGCTACGGCATGCCTGGTATAACGGTTGATGGGAATGATCCGCTTGCAGTTTATGAAGCGGTTAAAAAAGCAAGGGAACGTGCGCTTAATGGTGAAGGCCCGTCATTGATTGAGGCTGTCGCTTACCGGTTCACTGCCCATTCAAGTGATGACGATGACCGTCAATACCGGGAAAGTGCAGAAGTGGACGAAGCGAAGAAAAACGACGCCATCATCACATTTGCGGCCTATTTGAAAGAGACAGGTGTGATGACGGATGAGGCGGAAAACGATATGGTTGCTGAAATCGATGCAATCGTCAATGAAGCTACTGATTATGCGGAAAACGCACCATATCCGGAACCGGAATCCGCTCTTGGGTATGTATATGAAGAATAAGGGAGGGAAACACCAATGCCAGTTCAATCATATATCCAGGCTATTACAGCTGGATTAAGAGAAGAAATGCTGCGTGACGAAAACGTTTTTGTCCTTGGTGAGGATGTAGGCAAAAAAGGTGGCGTTTTCGGTGCTACGAAAGGTCTTTATGAAGCGTTTGGCGAATACCGTGTGCTTGATACGCCGCTCGCTGAATCAGCCATAGCCGGTGTTGGCATTGGGGCGGCCATGTACGGTAAGCGTCCTGTAGCGGAAATGCAGTTTGCTGACTTTATAATGCCGGCAGTGAATCAGATTATATCCGAAGCGGCCAAGATTCGGTACCGGTCAGGTAATGACTGGAATGTACCTATGACCATCAGGGCACCGTATGGCGGGGGTGTGCATGGCGCCTTATATCACTCACAGTCTGTTGAGGCCGTATTTGCGAATCAGCCCGGGCTGAAAATCGTTATGCCATCGACACCTTATGATGCCAAAGGTTTATTGAAAGCGTCCATCCGGGACAATGATCCGGTACTCTTTTTTGAACATAAACGAGCGTACCGCTTATTGAAAGCGGATGTCCCGGAAGATGATTATGTGCTTCCGATTGGAAAAGCAGACATTAAGCGAGAAGGTGCCGACGTGACGGTCATCACATACGGTCTGGCTGTCCATTTCACATTGCAGGCAGCCGAAAAATTAGAAGAAGAAGGAATAAGCACGCATGTTCTTGATCTCAGAACCGTTTATCCGCTTGACCAGGAGGCCATTATCGAGGCAGCTCAAAAGACCGGAAAAGTGCTGCTGATTACCGAGGATAATAAAGAAGGAAGCATAATCGGGGAAGTGGCAGCCATCATCGCGGAAAATTGCCTGTTCGACCTGGACGCTCCTGTACAGCGGCTTGCCGGTCCGGATGTGCCTGCCATGCCATTTGCGCCAACAATGGAAAAATACTTTATGATCAATCCGGATAAAGTGGAAACAGCTATTCGTGATCTGGCGGAATTTTAATGACGTGTGCTAAAAGGAGGGATGCATGATGGCAACAGAAAATATTAATATGCCGCAGCTTGGCGAAAGCGTGACAGAGGGCACAATAAGCTCCTGGCTGGTCGGTGCAGGTGATAAGGTCAATAAATATGATCCGATTGCAGAAGTCATGACAGATAAGGTGAATGCGGAAGTCCCGTCATTATTCACAGGTGTCATCAAGGAACTTGTCGCACAAGTTGGGGATACGATTCAGGTAGGTGACCTTATTTGCTATATCGATACCGAGGAGGAAGTCAGTACAGATACATCCGCCGGCAATGACAGCAATGATCAGCCGCAGGAAGACAATGCCGAAAAAGAATCTGGCAGTAAAGACACATCGATGAAGAAACGATATTCGCCCGCTGTTTTAAAGATGGCACAAGAGAATGATATTGATTTGCAACAGGTTGAAGGAACAGGGCGCGGTGGCCGGATAACGAGAAAAGATATGGAACAGGTTATTGCTTCCGGTTCTGAGCCGAAAGCAGGCGAGACGAAAGCCGGAACATCTGCTTCGAAAACAGAGGAACCAGCGCCGTCAAAGGCTCCAGTTCAGGAAACTTCATCAAAGCCGGCTGCTGCCGCAGGTGATATTGAAATACCTGTGACCGGCGTAAGAAAAGCCATTGCCCAGAATATGGTCCGCTCAACGCAAGAGATTCCGCATGCGTGGATGACGGTGGAAGTTGATGTCACTGATCTTGTGGCCTATCGTAATCAGATGAAGGACACATTTAAGGAAAAAGAAGGTTTTAGCCTTACGTTCTTTTCCTTTTTTGTAAAGGCTGTTGCCCAAGCACTGAAAGAATATCCGCAGTTGAACAGCACATGGGCAGAAGACAAGATTATTCAACGAAAAGATATTAATTTATCGATTGCCGTCGCAAAGGATCAGGAGTTGTTCGTTCCGGTCATCAAAAATGCTGATGAAAAAAGCATTAAAGGAATCGCTAAATCCATTCATGAACTGGCCGCAAAAGCGCGTTCCGGTACATTGACTGCTGATGATATGCAAGGTGGTACATTCACTGTTAATAATACAGGTTCTTTCGGATCCGTACAGTCGATGGGTGTCATTAATCATCCGCAGGCAGCAATCTTGCAGGTTGAATCTATTGTAAAACGGCCGGTCATTATGAATGACATGTTTGCGGCACGGGATATGGTGAATCTATGTCTGTCACTCGACCACCGTGTTCTGGATGGGCTGATTGTTGGACAGTTCCTGGCACGGGTCAAAGAAATTCTTGAAAATATCAATAAAGAGACTACTAGCGTTTATTGAACACGTCGCTCCGCCGAATAATTCCTGGTACAGGGCAGCAGAGACCGGCACATCAGCAGCCCTTTTGCAGAAACGGGATAATAAACATCCGGAGCATCTGCAGTTTGGAATGAACCGGGGAAGTTGTCTGCATTGAAAAGACGCCTTAAAATTGATAAGCTGAAACTAGTTACACTTAAAAATAACCTCTTATAAGGAGTTGAACATTTATATGGATTTTGATCTGTTCATGAAGGACGTTGTAGATGCAGCGCGGAGTGATGTTAAAGAGGCAGGCTACGAGGAACTGACGACACCTGAGTCAGTTGAAGAGGCAATGAACCGCGAAGGATCGACGTTAGTTATGATTAATTCGACATGCGGCTGTGCCGGCGGTGTTGCACGTCCTGCAGCAGCAAATGCCATTCATTACGATAAGC
Source organism: Lentibacillus juripiscarius (assembly GCF_042685205.1). Lineage (NCBI taxonomy): Bacteria > Bacillati > Bacillota > Bacilli > Caryophanales > Bacillaceae > Lentibacillus > Lentibacillus juripiscarius. The sequence goes on along the minus strand of NZ_JBHUNA010000040.1, from coordinate 70,300 downwards.
GGCCTGATCATTTGGTCACCGTTTTTGCTGGACAAGACCGGGAGGCGACGGATAAGGCACGGGAGTATTTTGAAGGGTACCCGCCATCATCACCGTCTTTTGCTTTCCTAAAAGATGGCAAAGTTGTCACCATGCTTGAGCGGTCTGATATTGAAGGCTACAGTGCAGTTGATGTAGTCGGTAAACTTCAAAAGGTGTTTGATGAACACTGCGAAGAAATCTAAACATAACCGGTACACAACCGGTATTGAAGTGAGGCTGTCTCAAATTGAACGGGTCAGCCTCATTTTGTATCACAAGATGACACATTTGTCTGAAAGAGGATGTTCAAAAAGTATTGGAGATGGCTGGAGAATTAGAACTATTTCAGTAACCGATAAGGGGATATTATAGTGCGAATCGGCTACAGGACGATTAAAACAGCAATAGGCACTCCGATTTCCATTTCTGTTGCACAGCTATTAGGGGTGACCAATTTCGTGTCTGCGGGAATTTTGACGATTTTATGCATTCAGCCTTCCCGTAAACGTTCTGTTTTGAGTGCATGGCACCGCTTCCTGGCCTGTGTGATAGCTTCATTGTTTTCTATTATCTTTTTTGAACTGATTGGCTACCATCCAGTCGCTGTTGGAATAATGCTGCTTTTGTTCATACCGGTAACGGTGTTCTTGAAGGTGACGCCCGGCATCGCCACAAGCTCTGTCATTATTTTGAACTTATACGGACAGGAAGGTATTTCCCAGTCATTCCTGATTGATCAATTTTTACTGATTATTGTCGGAATTGGCACTGGTTTGCTTGTCAATTTGTATATGCCTAGCCTGGACAAGCAGCTGAAGCAGAAACAATCCGACCTGGAACGCAATTTTCAGGCTATTTTGCATGAATTCGCCTTATACATACGCGATAAAAATGAGAATTGGGATGGGAAAGAGCTAACAAAATGTGAAGAACTCTTGCAGGAAGCGATGGATCTGGTATCACTGGATAAGGAGAATCATCTGCTAAGGACCGAGCATCCTTATCATGACTATTTCGTGATGCGAAACAAACAGTTCGAATGTTTGCAAAAGATGCTGCCATTAGTCACCAAACTGCCCGAAACAGATGCCATCTCAGTAAAAATTGCTGATTTTTTTGATAAACTGTCAGGTGTCGTGCACCCAGGCAATACAGCGATTCTTTATCTGGATGAACTGGAAAAACTGCGTGATACGTTTGATGAAGAAGAATTACCGGAGACATATGAAGCTTTCATCACACGAGCCAATTTATTCCGGCTGCTGCACGAGATGGAAGATTATTTGCTGCTGAAGGAAAAGTTTAAACAAAGTGATGTGCCAGCAAGAAAACGAATAAAAAAAAGACCGGGATAATCTGATCGCCAGTCCTTTCTGCATGAAAACGGTTTAAACATCTGGTTCTTTAGAACAACCATCGGGATCCGGATGCGGGCTTATTTATTTTATATAAACATAGACAGCCCCATCGTCAGGGTCGATAATACCATAGCCAGAATCATAATATATATGATGATTTTCATTCGGCGTTCACGTTTTGATGTTTTGCGGGGAGCTTGCACATTTGCTGTTTTTTTAGCCATATTAAATCCTCCTCACTCCTTATTCGTAACTGTATTTTATCGTTAATTCATGAATTGGACAAGTGCCATAATCGTATTTATTTTTAATAATTGGAAATGGGGGCTCCGATCGATGCATGATGAACATTCACCGTCCAAACGGGATAACTGGAAAAAATCCGTTGAGAAAACATTGGAACGCTTTCCGGAACGAAAGGACACATTTACTACTTCTTCCGATATAGAAGTGGATCGGCTCTATTACCCTGCCGATGACGAGGAGTATGAAGAGAAACTGGGGTATCCGGGAGAATATCCCTTTACAAGAGGAATACAGCCGACCATGTACCGCAGCCGCCTCTGGACGATGCGCCAATATGCAGGGTTCGGTTCTGCTGTGGAAACAAATAAACGGTTCCGCTACTTGCTGGAACAGGGGCAGACAGGATTATCCGTTGCGTTCGACCTGCCGACACAAATCGGCTATGATTCTAATGATCCGATGGCAGAAGGGGAAGTAGGAAAAGTCGGTGTGGCCATTGACTCGCTTCATGATATGGAACAACTGCTTGATAGGTGAAAGCCCTGAGGCGACAAGGCAAGAAAAAATCACCACCTATCGGGACAAGTTTGCCAATCCATATGTGGCAGCCGGTCTTGGCATGATAGATGATATCATTGACCCAAGGGAAACAAGAATCAAACTTATTCAAGGGCTGGAAATGCTCTATCACAAAGACGAAAAACGACCAGCCAAAAAACATGGCAACATCCCATTATAATCGCAGAACGGAAACAATGCAGCTGACTTAGGAGGAAAAAATGATGATTTCCATTAACAAGGACAGATTGGTTGAGGAATTCTTTGAGCTTGTTCAAGTTGATTCAGAAACAGGCCATGAAACAGATATCGCCAATGTTTTAACCAAAAAATTTACAGAACTTGGTCTGGATGTAACGGAGGATGACAGTAAAGAAAAGACGGGTCATGGGGCAGGCAATTTAATCTGCACGTTAAAAGGCACAAAAGAGAATGCAGACCCGATTTATTTCACTTCTCATATGGATACCGTAGTGCCAGGCAACGGCATTAAACCATCCGTGAAAGACGGGTACATCGTATCAGACGGGACAACTATTCTTGGTGCCGATGATAAAGCCGGACTGGCTGCCATTTTGGAAACAATCCGGACACTGAAGGAAAATAATGTGGAACATGGTGACATCCAATTTGTCATTACGGTTGGAGAAGAATCCGGACTGGTTGGAGCAAAAGCACTGGACGGTTCGTTGCTTCAAGCGAAATATGGCTATGCGATTGACAGCAACGGTGCCGTCGGCGATATTATTGTAGCAGCCCCGACGCAGGCCAAATTGCATGCTGTCATGAAAGGAAAAACAGCACACGCCGGACTGGCACCGGAAAAAGGTGTTTCAGCTATTACGCTTGCCGCAAAATCCATTGCCAAGATGCCGCTCGGTCGGATTGATGAGGAAACGACAGCCAATATTGGGCGGTTTGAAGGCGGCAAACAGACCAATATTGTTGCCGATCATGTTGAAATACTGGCTGAAGCAAGGTCACTTGATCCGGAAAAAATGAAAAAACAAGTCGATCAAATGAAGGAAGCATTTGAAGATACTGCCGCGGCTTACGGTGGCAGTGCAGAAGTAGATGTAAAAACAATGTATCCTGGATTTAAGCTCGATGAAGGTGATGAAGTAGTGAAGGTTGCTCAAAATGCTGCCAGATCCATCGGCCGGGACAGCACGTTACAAGCGAGCGGCGGCGGAAGTGATGCCAACGTTATCTCAGGTTTGGGCATTCCTACCGTGAATCTGGCTGTCGGTTATGAGGAAATCCATACAACAAATGAACGGATTCCAGTTGACGAACTGGTGAAAGTCACAGAACTAGTGACAGCGATTGTACAGGAAGCAGCGAACGTCTAAAAGTACAACTGCTTACTGATAGGTTGGAGCCCCTTTTCGAATGAAAGGGGTTCTTTTTCAGTGGCCTCGACTTTTGGTCTTGATAAGCCTTCTCTCGGACTTTTCGGCCCGGTTTTGGATGGCTTTTGGCCTTGAGAAGCTTTCTCTCGGACTTTTCGGCCCGGTTTTGGGTGTCTTTTGGCCTTGAGAAGCTTTCTCTCGGACTTTTCGGCCCGGTTTTGGGTGTCTTTTGGCCTTGAGAAGCCTTCTCTCGGACTTTTTAGCCCGCTTTTGGATGACTTTTGGCCTTGAGAAGCTTTCTCTCAGACTTTTTAGCAGCGATTTTCCGCCACGGAGGCTGAAGCCGTGCCCGCGGTAAAGAAGACTACGAAAGCGAACGAAGAGGGCTTGAGTAGATGTCGCGCTTATGCCCTGTGGGCGAAAGCGACTGTCCGAAGCGGAAATCACTGTTACCTCTACGTCGTATTTTATAGAAATTGTTAAGCGGGGTTTCATTCTCTAGGATAACGCAAAAAGCAGTAGTCTTTTAGATAACAGCCTATGTGATATAATGTAAGAAAATCGTTTTAAAAGGAATGTCTAGTGATGGCACAATGGTACCCGAAAAAAGGCAGGGTTATCTTTCATGTCGATATGAATTCTTTCTACGCTTCCGTTGAAATGGCCTATGACCCATCTTTAAAAGGCAAACCGCTGGCAATTGCCGGTAATCCCGAAGAACGGAAAGGGATTGTTGTAACAAGCAGCTATGAGGCAAGGGCAAAAGGCGTCAAGACAACAATGCAGCTATGGGAAGCACGGAAATTATGCCCGGAACTCATTGTTCTGCGTCCCAACTTTGAACGGTATCGGACCGCTTCAAAGGAAATGTTTCAAATGCTGGCAGCAATCACGCCGTACGTTCAGCCGGTTTCCATCGATGAAGGCTATATGGATGTAACTGGAACAGAAGAGCACGGCAGCCCAATCGACATTGCCCAGAACCTGCAGCAAAAAATCAGCAATGAACTGGACCTGCCCTGCAGTATCGGGATTGCTCCCAATAAATTTCTTGCAAAAATGGCCTCCGATATGAAAAAACCGATGGGGATTACGATATTGCGAAAACGGGATATCGAGGAAAAACTTTGGCCCCTGCCAATCGAGGAAATGTATGGTGTCGGCAGTAAAACAGCTGTTAAAATGCGCGCAATTGAAATTGGCACAATCGGTGATCTCGCGGATGGGGACGCTTACCAGCTGAAACAGTTATTTGGCATCAATGGCGAGCGGCTGAAGAACAGGGCGAACGGAATGGATGAACGGCCTGTTGATCCGGATGCAGTAAACGAATTTAAAAGCATTGGCAGTTCACAGACATTGCCTGTAGATACGACAGATGAGGCAGAAATACGTAAACTGATGCATCAGCTGGCTGAAAATGTGGAACGAAGAATGAAGCGAAAGCAGGCGGCAGGGCGAAGCATACAGATTATGATTAGGTATCATGACCGTACAACCGTAACCCGGAGCAAGAAACTGCATGATTATATTGATAAGAAAGACGATATCCTTTATGCGGCTGAGGATCTCTTTCAGAAGCACTGGAATACCGAACCAATCCGGCTGCTCGGAATAACGGTCCAGGATGCAGATGAAAAGCAGAATATCGCCAGACAGCTTGATTTATTTACGTATGAAAAAGAAGCGGAGAAAGAAAAACTGTACACTGCGATGGATCATTTAACGCAAAAATATGGAGAAAATACGTTTAAACAGCTGCGGGACGACACTGACGAACAGCCCCGGACAAGCTTCCAAAAAGATTTTCTGGATGACTTTTAGAAAAACTTGGCATTCGCCTCGTCTTATAGCGAATGCCGAAGTGTTTCTTATAAGGTCATCCAGAAATGCTTTCTGACGTTATAAAAAATGAGCGTTCCTGCCGTTCAAAGAGGGAACGCTCATTTTGATTCTATCTTCCGTGCATTTAGCTAGTTGCTGTCAATCGCTGTCTGATAAAAGTCATATGCAAGCTCCGTCTCCGGAAAAATTTCCCTCGCTTCATCAAGCAGTTGTTCATCATCGCCATCCTGATAGCGCGACGAAATATGGGTCAGTATCAGTTTTTTTACATTACTGTTTCTGGCCAACGCTGCTGCCTGCTGCGTTGTTGAATGAAAGTAGTCTGCTGCCAGATCCGCCCGGTCACTGCCAAAAGTAGCCTCATGCACCAGTACGTCGGCTTGGTCTGTAAGCGTCCTGGCGGTATCCGTTGCGCGTGTATCACCGAGAACGGCAATGATGCGTCCTTTTTTATCCGGACCAATATACTGTTTGCGGTGAATGATGCGTCCATCCGGCAGCCGGACAGCATCATTCTCTTTAATTTGCTGATAGACCGGGCCCGGTTCAATCCCGTCATTCTTCAGTCTGTCAACAAGCAGTCTGCCTGGCCGGTCTTTTTCCATTATTCGGAACCCAAAGCTTGGAATACCGTGCTCAAGCTGTTTGCACGTGACAACAAACTGCTCATCCTCCAATAATTCACCTTCTGTAAATTCTACAATCGAAAGGGGATAGGCAAGACTTGTCCCGCTTAGAGACAGGCTTGTTTCAATAAATTCCTTAATCCCTTTTGGACCATAAACGGTTAAAGGCGTAGGGATATCCCCACCCTGAAAGGAACGGCTGCTCAACAATCCGGGCAATCCAAAAATATGATCCCCATGCATGTGGGTGATGAAAATTTTGGAGATTTTCCGCGGTTTAATGCTGGTGCGCAAAATCTGATGCTGGGTCGCTTCCCCGCAGTCGAACAGCCAGATGCTGTTTTGCTCCTGCAGCAGTTTTAGGGCTATGGAGGATACATTCCGCTCTTTGGACGGCACGCCTGATCCGGTGCCAAGAAGGACGAGTTCCATGTTATCGCCATCCCCGCTCATATTGTTTTGGTGCATCCACTGTATAGCCCAGTTCATCGGCTGCTGCTTTCGGCCAATATGGATTTCTTAACAGCGCACGACCGATAAACACGAGGTCTGCACGGTCATTTTGCAAAATTTCTTCAGCCTGCAGCCCTGTCGTTATCAGACCGACTGCACCGGTAGCAATCGCTTCTTGTTCTTTGATTGTTTCACAGCGCTTCAGCTGATAGCCGGGATATGGACTAATAGATGCTGGAACAACCCCACCGGAACTGCAGTCAATTAAATCGGCTCCCTGGTCTTTCATCTGGCGGACAAAGTAAAGGATATCTTCCAGTGTGCTGCCGTTCGTATCATATTCATTTGTCGAGATGCGGACGAAAAGGGGGCCATTCCATACGGTTTGGACGGCCTCGATAACCTGTGACAGGAAACGGTACCGGTTTTCAGCACTGCCGCCATATACATCTCCACGTTTATTGGTGAGTGGTGACAGAAATTGATTGATTAAATAGCCGTGTGCCGCATGAATTTCGATTATGTCAAAACCAGCCTCTTTCGCACGCCTCGCTCCATCTTTGAATGACTCAATTGTATTTTCAATATCTTTTAATGTCATTGCTGTCGGTGTTGCTGATGATTCATTGAATGCAATTGCTGAAGGGGCATAGATGTCCGAGTTGAGCCGAGCTTTCCTTCCCGCATGTGCCAGCTGGATGCCAGTCTTTGCACCATAGCGATGGATTTGTTCATTCAGATGTTTCAATCCTTCTGTATGTTCGTCACTCCATATGCCTAAATCTTCATGGGAAATCCGACCTTCCGGCATAACAGCGGTCGCTTCTGTCATAATCAGACCTGCCTGGCCAACTGCCCGGGATATGTAATGGGTCTCGTGAAATGGCGTTACGCTCCCGTCCCGTTCCATACAGGAATACATGCACATTGGCGACATCACAATCCGATTTTTTAGCTGGACATTGTTGAATTCGATTGGTGTGAATAATTTCGTCATTTTGATTCCTCCTGAACTATTTTTCCTTCCGACTGTTAAACTGATGACGATATTGAATGGCCGCTTCTGGAAAATCAGTGAAAATAGCGTCACAGCCCATTGAAAAACAGCGCAGCATTTGGACAGGTTTATTAGTCGTGAACACACGGACCGCCATATGCTCCTCATGACTCCGGTTTATCAGTGCCTGGCTGAGCAGCCGGTATTTTATATGTATGGCCGACGCCTTTAAATCTTTGGCATACGTTATGAGCTGTTTGTGACGCTCCGCTGTTAATAAGGCTGCACCGGTTTTCGCGCCAATTTCGTTCAGCCGTATAACACTGTTTGGGTTAAATGTTGACAGTATCGTACAATCCAATAATCCATAAAAAGCGATTTTATCATAAACAATTGTTTCCAGATTCTTATAGTCTATTTTATTATTTTTTAGTTCAATGTTTAAATATAATGCCTTATCGCGGATCCAAACCAGAAATTCATCCAGCGTTACTACTCGGGAGCCGGTAAATTTAGGGGAAAACCATGAACCGGTATCAAGCTGTTTCAATTGATGTAATGTATAGCCCTGTATAAATCCGGAACCGTCTGTCGTTCGATTAACACGCTCATCATGCATCAATACCGGAATATTATCTTTTGTCAAATGAACATCTGTTTCGATACCATCAGCGCCTTGCCAGTAAGCAAGCTGGAAGGCGGCCATCGTGTTTTCCGGCGCATACCCGCTCGCACCCCGATGTGCAAAAATGTTGGTTGCCAATCCACTCACCTCTTGTTTGATTGTGTGTTATTTTTTGAGAGAAGTCAATGTATATGGGGAGGGAAGTGATTATGACGCTGGGGCTGCTTGCCAATTTGTTGATTTGAAATAGCTGATTTTTTTCTGAAAAGGGTATATAATAACAACCATGAACTGAATGGTTATTCATTTTGGAGGATATTAATTATGAAGGTACTGGACAAAACAATCAGTCAACTTACCGTGCCAACACCATTTGCAGTAGGGGATGCACATGTCTATTTGCTTAAAGGAGACACATTATCCCTGGTCGACGCTGGCGTGAAAACGAAAGCAGCATGGGAGGCACTGAAAACGCAGCTCCGTCAATTGGGCTATGCACCAAACGATATTGAACAGATTATCTTAACGCATCACCACCCGGATCACATTGGTTTAATAGAAGCATTCCCTCGTGCTGAGCGCATCGTGGCACATCAAAACACGGATGCATGGCTCAGGCAGGATGAAGCCTTTCTAGCATGCTTCGAGGCATTTTTCAGGCAATTGCTCACTGCTTGCGGCGTTCCGGAAGAGCTGATGCCGAAAACCAGTGAAGAGCGCAGCACATTGCAATTGACCGGGAAAGGGCAGCTGACGGATGTGCTTGACGAAGGGGACACACTGCCCGGGCATGATGATTGGCACGTTATTGAAACGAAAGGACATGCGCAAAGCCATTTGTCTTTTTTGCGCAAACGCGATGGAGCGTTTATTGGAGGCGACCATTTGCTTTATCATATTTCGCCCAATCCGCTCCTGGAACCCCCTGCGGAGAATAACAAAGAGCGCCCAAAACCACTGCTTCAGTACCGGGCCAATTTGCTTAAATGTCAGTCCCTGGATATTCAGACAGTCTATCCCGGGCATGGTCCCATTTTTTCGGATGTGGAAAAATTGATTCCTGTACGTCTGCAAAAGCAGGAGAAGCGGGCAAATAAAGTATATGATCTTCTGCTAAAAGGCGCTCAGACTCCATTTGATAGTTGCAAACAAATTTTCCCAAAGAAATATGAAAATCAGCTGAATCTGACTATGTCGGAAACGCTTGGACAGCTGGACTATCTGGAAGATGCAGGACTCGCTGCAAAAACGATAAAAGACGGTATTTACTATTACGCCGCCAAGAATCGTGCGTAATGAAACGTTTTTTCGCAGGATCCTTTCGAATGGATTGTTGTTAGCTAACCCGCGGCCTGACTAACATCAGGGGCTTTGCTATGCCTGGTGCCCGCCGATTTTCTTGCTTCGTTCGAGTGTGATGCCTGCGTCAGTATAGCTGGAAGCACGGAGTATGGCGTTGGAACCATATTTATTCCGGATGGCATCCATAACGTATCCGATATCTTTTTTCCTTGGCCGATCGTCAAACAGGTCCAGTTGCGTTTCGCCGTCTTCACGGAGATTATCGAGTGTCACATAGACATGACGGATATTGCTGATGTCATCGTAAAATTCGTTCAGCAGCTGCATGCAGACGTTGTACATATCCATGGTGATATTTGTCGGCAGTGACACAGAGCGTGATCGGCTGAAGCCACCACCTGTTTCTTTTGCATAGGCGATGCCAAGGTGGATGGTTTTGCCGGCTTTATTGGCGGTTCGTGCCCGCCGGCATACTTCTTCACATAAATCGAGAATGCAGATGGCAATTTCATCTCTGGAATAATCGCGCAATAAGGAGATGCCATGACCGAATCCTTTTTGCTCGGTTTTTGTGAAATTGCCGAAAACGGGACTCAAATCAATACCCCAGGCATGCCAGTAAAGCTGTTCCCCCATAACTCCGAATCGTTTGGACAGCTGCTTCAGTGGAAAATTGGCGAGCTGTCCAAGGGTAATAATCCCCATCCGATTTAGATTACGCTGCATCTGCCGGCCAATCCCCCAAATTTCCTGTACGGGAACGGGCCATAATTTTGCTGCGACATCGTCATACGTGCATTCGGCTATCCCTTCTTTTTTTGCATATAAATCCATCACTACTTTGGCAAGAAATTTATTATCACCTATTCCGACTGAGCAGGTGATACCGAAGTTTTCCAGGATGTCCTGTTTGATAGAAGCTGCAATCTCCCATCGGTTGCCGAACCATTTTTCCACGCCGTTCACCGTAACCCAGACTTCGTCAACGGAATATGGATGGATTGCTTCTTTTGGGACGTACTGGTTGATCAGCTTGGTGATTTCGAGAGACATTTCCAGGTAGTCGGCCATATGTGCCGGTGCAATCACGATGTCCGGATCATCGGGCAGTTCAAAGAAACGGCTGACATTGCTGATGCCATGCTTTTTCTTCAGTGCTGGGGAGGCAGCCAGAACAATGCTTCCTGACCGGTTCACATCACCGACGACCGCCAGCTGAACGGTCATGGGATCCAGACCTCGCTTGACCGCCTCGACACTTGCATAAAAGGAACGCATGTCAATGCACAGAACATCATTTCGCGGATAATTGGCATAGTCCATTATTGCTCACCTCGGTAGTTAGAACATTTGTTCTTATTATAGCCGTTTCTTCCCGTATTATCAATGGAAATTTATGTATGTCGTCGGCATGTACGTTATAAAAAGTGACATGAAAAATTTCATGTCACTTTTTCCACCTTACATTCGATTGTAATGTTAACAGGGACTACCGGTGGCTTGAGTAATGGATGGGTTTTGTCAGCTCCTGTATGGCTTGATATGTTTCATCCGTCAGTTCTGCGTGACCAGCATTTACGTTTTCTTCCACTTGCCCGACCGAGCTTGCACCAAATACGGCGCTTGCAACGGCAGGATGCTTCAGAATATAGCCTAAAGCAAGTGCGTTCGGCGAATGATTTCCGCGCAGTTCGGTGAGTTTTTGCTGGATAGTTTTCAATTCATCATAGGAATAATCGAGAAATCCGTCCTTGCCTTTTTTCTCCAGCTGCTGTTCAGCCCGACCGCTAAGCATTCCTTTTGCCAATGGGCCCCGGGCAAGAACGCTGATGCTGTTTTCATTCAGCAAATCCAGCACTTCTTCTTCCGGGCGGCGATCAAGCAGGTTATACTGCATCATAACTGCATCGATATTGGAACGACGCACGTACTCACGGATGACGTTCGGGCGGATGGATGATATGCCGTACGCCCGGATCAGTCCTTCTTTTTTCAGGTTTTCAAATGCGTCAATGGTTTCATCAATCGGGTCGTCCATCGTGCCGCCGTGCAGCATGTAAAAATCGATATAATCCGTGCCAAGACGGTGCAAACTATCCTTGATGCCCTGTTCAATATGTTCTCTGGAGGGATCCCAGAACCAGTCTTCCGTATCTTTGTCAAAGTTGTTGCCTACTTTAGTTGTTAAAATAATCTCATCCCGTTTATCCTTTATGGCATCGCCGACAATTTCCTCATTGCGGCCGAAACTGTACAGATCGGCTGTATCAAGATGATTGATGCCGGCATCCAGTGCACGGTCAATGATTTCTTTTGCTTTACTTCTGTCTGTTCCAAGCGACATACAGCCGAGTGTCAGCTCGGAAACATGTAGATCTGATTGTCCCAGCTGATTCTTTTTCATTTTACCGACCTCCATTTGCAATAGCTTTAACTCCATTGTAAAAGAGGGATCGGGACAAGTACAATTATTTACCACGCATTATCGGGCTGTAAGACCCCAACCTCAAGAAATGTGAAGGGGGAATCCCAGTGAGTAGGTGGGGGGGTTCAAGATGTGCTAAAATAGAAATAAGTATTTTGCTGTTAAAGGATGGAGCATATGAAAGAATTTGAAGAAAAAACGATTCACACAGAAACCATTTATGACGGGGAAATTGTCAAACTGCAGGTGGATGATGTGACGCTGCCGGATGGGAAAACGTCCAAGCGGGAACTCATCAGACATACGGGAGCGGTGGGGATTATCCCGATCACAAAGGAGAATAAGATTGTTTTCGTCAAGCAGTACCGGAAACCTCTTGAGAAAGTGCTTGTGGAAATACCGGCCGGGAAGCTGGAAGACGGCGAAGACCCGGAAATGACGGCACTGCGCGAACTGGAAGAAGAGACAGGATACCGGACTGACTCGCTAAAGTTTGTGGCATCGTTTTATACTTCACCTGGGTTTGCTGACGAGCTGATGCATCTTTATTTGACCGAAGACATCGAACCGGTGGAGGACGCCGCAGCTGGTGATGAAGATGAGTTCGTTGAACGGGTGGAGCTGACACTGGACGAAGCAAAACAGTATGTGAAAGACCAGCGGATTCATGATGCAAAAACAAATTACGCAATACTATATTTAGAATCACTGGAAAGGATGTAACTTGATGCTGCAATCATTTTTCGCCGACATGCATATTCATATTGGACGGGATATGTATGGTCACCCGGTAAAGATAACCGGGGCCAAAACACTGACACTGACAAATATATTAAAAGAAGCGAGCCGCAATAAAGGGATTCACATGGCAGGTGTGATCGATAGCCATGCACCGGCTGTACAGCAGGAAATAAAAGATTTGATCGACGCTGGCCATGCGTATGAACAGGAGGATGGGGGCATCCGGTTTGAATCAGTGACATTATTGCTTGGCTCTGAAATAGAAGTGTACGATGCGGATTGTCAAGGACCGATTCATGTTTTGTGCTTTCTCCCGACTCTAGCAAGCATGGAGGCCTTTTCTGAATGGCTTGCGGCCAGAATGAAAAATATTACACTGAGCTCCCAGCGCTATTATGGTTCAGGAAAAGAACTGCAATATAAAGTCAAGGAGCTCTCCGGTATTTTTATTCCTGCGCACGTCTTCACACCGTTTAAAAGCACGTACGGAAAAGGCGTTCGCCGGTCACTGACGGAAGTGTTCGACCCGGATTTGATTGATGGCATTGAGCTGGGTCTAAGCTCAGATACGGCAATGGCAGACCAGATAAGCGAACTGCATCGCTTTACCTTCGTGTCAAATTCTGATGCTCATTCGCTTCCAAAAATAGCAAGAGAATATCAGGAGCTGACCATGGCCGAAGCTTCTTTTAAGGAGTTTTACTGGGCATTGCACCATGTGGGTGACCGGCGGATTAAACGCAATTTCGGCATGAATCCCTATCTCGGAAAGTACTACACAACTGTCTGCAGCCAATGTCTGGAGCCCCTTGATACAGATGCCGCTAAATGTCCTGCCTGTGGTTCGGGAAAAATTGTAAAGGGTGTGTTTGACCGTATCCAGGAGCTGAAGGATTCCAGTGCTGACATACCGGACCGCCCACCTTACTTATACCAGGTTCCACTGGAGTATTTGCCATCATTAGGTCCAAAAACGTTCGCAAAGCTGCTGGAGCATTTTCAGACAGAAATGAATGTGATCCATCATGTCCCGTATCATGAACTGGTGAAGGTAATACCAGAAAAACTAGCATCGGCCATTACCGATATGAGAGAGGGGAAATTGGCGATTAAAGCCGGCGGTGGCGGTAAGTACGGCAGTGTTTCGACTTCCTGATATAATTGAAAAAATCATTTGGTATGTTTTCGTTGGATTCTTCATAGTTTCTACTAGAGGGCGTTCTAAAAGGACACCGGAACAAAACAGGGTAATGGAGGATTCCAATGTACAATAAGCGCACACTGCTGATAGACCATGTAAGAGAACACGCAACCATTTACATTTTCATGACGATACTGTTTCTGACTGGGATTATCTTCGGTGCAGTCATTGTCAACAGTATGAATTTCATCCAAAAGCAGGACCTGTTTTTTTACTTAGAACGGTTTTTTGGTGAACTGTCTGCCGGTGAGCAGGCAGACAACAATACGGTGCTGAAAAACAGCTTTTTCTATCATGCAAAATATTTACTAATGCTCTTTGTTTTGGGGCTATCTGTTATAGGACTGCCGGCCGTATGGATTTTATTGTTCCTTAAGGGGATGGTTGTCGGCTTTTCTGTTGGTTTCATTGTAAATCAGCTGGAAATGAAGGGACTGTTTTTGGCAGCCTTGTCCATTGCACCGCAAAATCTTCTTGTCATTCCGATTTACATTGTTGCCGGCAGCTTGTCAATGATATTCTCCCTGACCCTATTGGGCAAGCTATTTTCCCGGAAAATTTCACAGCCGCCAGTTTTACAGCCGCTCGGTAAGTATGTAATGGCATTTGTCTCCCTGATTGCAATTTCATTGGCAGCAGCAGTGCTGGAAGCTTATGTCGCCAATGAAGCAATGGAAATGATGGTAAAATCTTTTTACAAACAGTAATAATTATTATATAATAATTATTATAGACAACAATTTATAATTATTATACTTCTATACTTTGACACGTTTTGAGTGTGTGCCTATAATAAAGGTGGGGATATTAGGGAGGAGACTTGCCATGGAACATCGGATTGAGCGGATAAAAAAACAGCTCCATGCTCAAAGCTACAAACTTACTCCACAGCGTGAAGCAACGGTCAGGGTGCTGCTGGAACGTGAAGAAGATCACCTCAGCGCTGAGGATGTATACTTGCTGGTGAAAGAAAAGGCTCCTGAAATAGGGCTGGCTACTGTTTATCGGACCTTGGAACTGTTGTCAGAATTGAAAATAGTTGACAAAATTAACTTCGGGGACAGTGTATCCCGCTATGATTTGCGAAAAGAAGGGGCGGAACACTTTCATCATCATCTTGTTTGCATTGAATGCGGATCTGTGGAAGAAATCGAAGAGGATCTTCTGGAAGATGTCGAACGGATTGTCGAAAAGGACTGGCGTTTTCAAGTGAAGGATCACCGCCTGACGTTTCATGGAGTTTGCAAGCAATGCCAGGAAGCAGTTGTTGAGACAACAAAATAATGGGGAACGAACGTGCGATGCCTTTTTTCTGACAGGAAGAAAGGCTATTTGTTTTTTAATTTACTTTTCGGGAAAAATGGTTTATTTTTGGGATAGAATGACATATTCATTTTCTCCAGCATGTATATTGTTATCCTTTTTTGGCATAGATTTAATGATAGATAGCCAAAAGAGGTGAGGAATATGAAACAGCTGCTTTGGGATACGCTGAAAGTATTTGTCATTTTCATCGTCTGCACGTGCCTGTTTTATGCAGGTCTTAGGTACATGCATGCTGAATATAAGCAATATCACCGTTATGACCCGCCTGAAGGCCCGGCGGTGAAAGTATTCAATACGGAAACTGATGAAAGTTTCATAGACCGTTTGAACTTATTTTTCCGGTTGGGGGAGTAATTTTTATGCTCAAGCCCGCTTTAGACGAATTTATGCATTACCTGCAAGTAGAGAAGGGTGTCTCAGAGAACACCTTGCAGTCCTATAAAAGAGATTTAAACCATTATTTGCAGTATATGGAAAAGGTAATCAGAAAATCAGGATGGGATGACATCGGGCGGACTGATATCACTGGTTTTTTGTATAAGCTGAAAGATGACGGAAAATCATCCTCGACGATTGCACGGGCAATCTCATCCATTCGTTCGTTTCACCGATTTCTTGTTAGGGAACAGCTAACAAATCATGATGCCAGTATACATATTGAAACACCAAGGAAGGAAAGGAAACTTCCAGCTGTTCTGTCCAGTAAGGATGTGGATGCGCTGCTTGCCATCGGTGGGAGCACCCCCTTGGAGCTCCGTAACAAGGCAATGCTTGAACTGCTGTATGCGACAGGGCTCAGGGTGACGGAACTGGTATCTTTAAAAGTAAGTGATCTGCATTTGACTATGGGTTTTGTGCGCTGCCTTGGGAAGGGATCGAAAGAAAGGATTGTCCCCCTTGGTGACATCGCCAAAAAGGCGGTTGAAGCGTATTTGCGATTCTCAAGGGGAAGTCTTGTGAAAAAAAAGCAGGATAAAAATGCACTGTTTGTTAACCATCATGGAAGGCCGCTGTCACGACAGGGGTTCTGGAAAGTTCTCAAAAAACTGGCGTACGATGCCGGCATCAAAAAAGAAATTACCCCACATACGTTACGGCATTCATTCGCAACACATCTGCTGGAAAATGGTGCGGATTTACGTTCTGTCCAGGAGATGCTGGGACATGCTGACATATCAACAACGCAAATCTACACCCATGTTACAAAAGCCCGTTTAAAAGATATGTATCAGGAATATCATCCACGGGCGTAAAATGTGGCTGCGGTTGTCAGACATCTTACAACAGTGGTCAATCATATTGTGAAGCAAACAGGGAAAAACAAAGTTAAGGAGGCATACAGCATGAGAAATTTTAAGCGTGTATTTCTGATTGTAATGGATTCTGTAGGGATTGGTGAGGCCCCCGATGCAAAGCAATTTAACGATGAAGGGGCCGATACACTCGGTCACATTGCAGAACGGATGGACGGTCTATCCATGCCGAATATGGCAAAATTGGGACTGAGCAACATCAGAGAGATTAAAGGTATTGAAAAAGCCGCATCGCCGAAAGCCCATTATACGAAAATGCAAGAGGCTTCAAATGGGAAAGATACGATGACTGGTCACTGGGAAATTATGGGCTTGAATATTCAGCAGCCATTCCGGACGTTCCCGAATGGATTTCCAGATGAACTGATTACAGAGCTGGAAACCAAAACAGGCAGAAAGGTGATCGGCAACAAGCCGGCATCAGGCACGGCCATCATTGAAGAATTAGGCAAGGAGCATATGGATACCGGGGCACTGATTGTGTACACATCTGCTGATTCGGTTCTGCAGATTGCTGCCCATGAAGAGGTGATTCCAGTGGAAGAACAGTACAACATCTGTGAAATTGCCCGTGAACTGACACTAGACGAAAAGTATATGGTCGGCCGGGTGATTGCACGCCCGTTTGTCGGTGAACCGGGCAGCTTTGAACGTACACCGAACCGGCATGATTATGCACTGAAGCCGTTTGGCCGTACAGTCATGAATGAAATGAAAGATTCCGATTTTGATGTTGTTGCGCTTGGTAAAATTTCAGACATTTATGATGGAGAAGGCATAACGGAAGCTATCCGCACGGCAGATAATGATGACGGCATGACAAAATTTATCGATTCGATGTCAAAAGAATTCACTGGTTTAAACTTTCTGAATCTCGTCGACTTTGATGCCAAATATGGTCACCGCCGCGACCCTGAAGGATATGGGAAAGCCCTGGAAGCTTTCGATGCCAGACTTCCGGAAGTACTGGAAAAATTAAACGAAGATGATCTTCTGATTATTACAGCTGACCATGGCAATGATCCCATCCATCACGGAACAGACCATACAAGGGAATATGTACCATTGTTGGTGCACCATCCCGCTATGGAAGTGGGGACAGAACTGCCGCTTAGAAAAACATTTGCCGATATCGGCGCAACTGTTGCAGACAACTTCAGCATTAAGATGCCGGATCACGGAACAAGCTTTCTAAACGATATTAAATAGAGAGGGGGAGATGGTTTTGGACCAGAATGCGGTCAAAGAAGCAGCAGCATATGTGAGAGAAAAATTGGCTGACACACCAGCAGTCGGGCTTATATTAGGATCCGGTCTGGGTGTGTTGGCCGAGGAAATAAATAACCCGGTTACGATTCCGTATCAGGATATACCGCATTTCCCTGAGTCCACTGTCGCTGGACACAAAGGCCAGCTTGCAGCGGGGGATTTGAAAGGGAAGCAGGTAATTGCGATGCAGGGCCGTTTCCATTATTACGAAGGATATTCCATGAAGCAGGTAACTTTTCCTGTTCGCGTCATGAAAGAGCTTGGCATTGAATCGATTGTTATTACCAATGCGGCTGGCGGCATCAATGAACAGTTTAATCCGGGTGACTTAATGCTTATAACGGATCATATTAACAACATGGGTGACAATCCGCTTCTCGGCCCGAACGATGAGGCACTGGGAGAACGTTTTCCGGACATGTCGCAGGTATATGATGCAACCTATTTACAGCATGCAAGGGACTGTGCAACCAAACTGGACATAACCGTTCAGGAAGGGGTTTATACCGGGAATACCGGTCCAGCATATGAAACACCTGCAGAAGTGAGAATGCTCCGGACGCTGGGCGGTGATGCGGTTGGCATGTCAACTGTTCCTGAGGTGATTACTGCCGGCCATGCTGGTATGCGGGTTCTCGGCATTTCCTGCATAGCTAATATGGCTGCCGGGATGCTTGATCAGCCACTTACCCATACGGAAGTAATCGAAACAACGGAAAAAGTACGCGGCGAATTTCTGCGGCTTGTCAGCGAAATCATTCGTACGCTGCCAAATTAACGGATATAGGTGATGACTATGCGAATGTATGATCTTATTGAAAAAAAACGTGATGGCAGGGAACTGTCACAGGATGAAATCCATTTCTTTATCGATGGCTACACAAATGGAGATATTCCAGACTATCAGGTCAGTGCACTACTGATGGCCATCTATTTTCAGGGCATGACGGAAGCTGAACGGGCAGAACTGACCGCGGCCATGGCTGCCTCCGGTGATCAGATTGACCTTTCAGCTATCTCCGGTATGAAAGTGGATAAACATTCGACAGGTGGAGTCGGGGATACGACAACACTGATTCTGGCCCCGCTTGTTGCTTCTGTCGGTGCTCCGGTGGCCAAAATGAGTGGCAGGGGACTTGGCCATACTGGCGGAACAATCGATAAACTGGAAGCAATTCCGGGCTTCCATGTGGAACTGACCAATGATGAATTTACCGGCCTGGTCAATAAAAACAAGGTGTCCGTCGTTGGGCAGACAGGTAATCTCACCCCGGCTGACAAAAAGCTATACAGTCTGCGGGATGTTACGGCCACTGTCAACTCTATTCCGCTGATTGCCAGTTCCATCATGAGCAAGAAAATAGCTTCCGGTGCGGATGCGATTGTACTGGATGTCAAAACAGGTGCTGGTGCTTTTATGAAAGACTATCAGGACTCCAGAGAGCTTGCGGAGGCAATGGTATCGATCGGCAATCATGTCGGTAGAAAAACAATGGCTGTAATTTCCGATATGAGCCAGCCACTTGGCAGAGCAGTTGGAAATGCATTGGAAGTAAAAGAAGCGATTGACACACTGAAAGGTAACGGCCCTAGTGATTTGACAGAGTTATGCCTGGAATTGGGCAGCCATATGACTGTTTTGGCTGGTATGGCAAGTTCTGCAGATGAGGCCAAAAACCAGTTGGCTGAAAACCTGAACAACGGAAAAGCGCTCGACCTGTTCAAAACGTTCTTGGAGTCACAGGGCGGAGATTCTACGGTTGTTGACTATCCAGAATCATTGCCACAAGCAGCACATCAAATAGAGCTTCCTGCCACAAAGTCTGGCACTGTTTCTGAAATTGCTGCCGACGATATTGGTACAGCAGCAATGATGCTTGGCGCGGGAAGAGCCACGAAAGAATCCGAAATAGATCTTTCTGTCGGCATTGTCCTGCATAAGAAAATCGGTGAGACTGTAAATAAAGGGGAACCGCTTTTGACCATTCACGCCAATGATTCTTCCGTTGATGCTGTAAAAGAAAAACTGTATGCAAGTATCACATTATCGGATAATCCGGGTGAAGCACCCCTGCTTATTTATAACACCATCACATAAAAACGACAAAAAAGCACACATTACCCGTGTGCTTTTTTTGTTTTAAAAATCGTATAAAACCACCCGTACATGGTAATCCTAGAAGTATATTACATATTGGAGGGTGGAAAATGAAAAGGTTTGTCTTACTAGCTGGCGTTTTGCTTTTAAATCTATTAATGCCGGCTGCTTTCGTGTTTGCCGAGGAAGATGATAATGGCGGAGAAGCCAAACAGGAACTAAACCTGACCCCGGATGCCAAGTCGGCCATCCTGATGGAACGGGATACCGGCAAGGTACTCTATGAGAAAAACACTGAAGAAAAACTTGCCCCCGCCAGCATGACAAAAATCATGACACTATTATTAATTATGGAAGCTCTTGACAAAGGGGAACTCAAAAAAGATGAAATGATACGTGTCAGTGAACGGGCTGCATCCATGGGAGGCTCTCAGATTTTTCTCGAGAAAGGCGAGGAAATGAGTGTTGATGACCTTCTTAAAGGAGTTGCTGTTGCATCCGCAAATGATGCCAGTGTTGCTTTAGCAGAACGCATTGCGGGAAGTGAGAAGGCATTTGTAAAAAAGATGAACCAAAAAGCAAAAGATTTGGGACTGGAAAACACTCAATTCCAGAATTCCACCGGACTGCCTGCCGAAGATCACTACAGTACAGCACATGATATGGCTGTTATGGCAAAGAAACTATTGGCATATGAATCCGTGACGGACTACACATCCATTTATGAGGATTATCTGCGAAAAGGCGAAGAAAATGAATTCTGGTTAGTCAACACAAACAAACTTGTGAAATTCTACCCTGGTGTCGACGGTTTAAAAACAGGTTTTACAAATGAGGCAAAGTATTGTCTGACCGCAACCGCTGAAAAAAATAATATGCGCATGATTTCCGTTGTTATGGGTGCGGACACGACGAAAGAACGCAATGCTGCTGTCAGCAAGATGCTGGATTATGCGTTCAATCACTACGAGACTGAAAATTTATATGAAAAAGGGGAAACAATAACAACGATTGATTTTTTGAAAGCGGAACAGCAAACAGTAGATGTTACAGCATCTGAATCAATCAGTACCATCCATAAAAAAGGGGAAAAAGACAAAAAAGTAACTGCTTCGACAGAATCGAACGAAAGTCTGACCCTGCCACTCCAAAAAGGGGATCAGGTTGGAAAACTAGTTGTAAAAAGCAAAGGGAAGACATTGTCCACAACACCACTGGTGGTTAATGAGGATGTCAATAAAGCATCATATTTCACACTCCTGAAACGCACCGTGCGAAATATGGTGAAATAGCAGACATTCAGACGAATTTCTTCTTCTTTTGTCAAGGAGCAGGAATTTTCCCTGACCGCCTTGAATAAATACTATTAGAAAACTTGGCTTATCGCCAGGCCTTAGGCGTGCGCCTGAGTTTCATTAATGCAGTTAAGAAGTATTTATACTTTCTTAACTGCCAACGAAATATAAGGAGGAACTGGAATGAGTCTGACTGCTTCGTTTGATGTGAAACAAGATGTATTAATTGTACGATTGTCCGGCGAACTGGATCACCACGAATCCGAAGCACTTCGGAACGAGTGGAAAGAGATGATGTATGATAATGGCATCAGACATGTGATCCTGAATCTTGAGGATGTATCGTTCATGGACAGCTCGGGGCTCGGGGTTGTTCTTGGCAGATATAAGGAAGTGCTGCAGCTTGGAGGGGAAATGGTCGTGTGCTCCATTTCAGCACCCGTTCACAGGCTGTTTGAAATGAGCGGCATGTATAAAATTGTGAGCTTGGAGGAGAACGAAGAACACGCGTTATCTGCGTTGGGGGTGGCTTCATGAAAAATGAAATGCATGTAGAGTTTTCGAGTGTCAGTGAGAATGAGGCGTTTGCCCGGGTGACAGTCGGGTCGTTTGTGGCCCAGCTGGACCCGACCATGGATGAACTTACCGAAATTAAAACTGTTGTCTCCGAGGCGGTGACGAACGCTATCATCCACGGCTATAACAATGAACCGGGGCATTATGTGTCCATTACCTGTACATTGGATGAAGATGCGGTGGAATTGACGATAAAAGACGAAGGAATCGGCATCAACAATGTGGATGAGGCCAGACAGCCATTGTACACATCGAAGCCTGAATTGGAACGATCCGGAATGGGATTCACGATTATTGAAAATTTCATGGACAATCTGGAAATCATATCTCTGCCTGAAAGCGGCACAACTGTCCATATGAAAAAACAACTATCAAAAAAAACGGTTTCTAAATAGGGATGCCTATGGATGTAAACGTTAAACAGGAAAACAATCAGGAGTCGTTGACGGATGAACAGGTGAAAACGTATATCCATAAAAGTCAGCAAGGTGACATGGAAGCACGCGACGTTCTTGTTGAAAAGAATGTCAGGCTTGTTTGGTCAGTTGTGCAACGATTCATTAACCGTGGGTATGATCCGGATGATTTGTTTCAAATTGGGAGTATTGGATTAATTAAATCGATTGATAAATTTGATTTGTCCTATGATGTTCGCTTTTCCACGTATGCTGTGCCGATGATTATCGGAGAGATTCAACGGTTCATTCGCGATGACGGGAGTGTCAAGGTGAGCCGCTCCCTTAAAGAGGCCGGGAATCGAATACGCAAAAAACGGGATGAGTTAACAAAAACATTGGGGCGTTCGCCAACAGTGCTTGAGATCGCTGAAGCACTTGACATTACAACAGAAGAAGTCGTTCATGCCGAAGAAGCAGCAAAATCACCGCATTCCATCCATGAGACGGTGTTTGAAAATGACGGTGATCCAATAACATTGCTTGACCAAATTGCCGATGATGATACTACATGGTTTGATAAACTCACATTACAAGAGGCAATCAGAGGGCTAAACGAGCGAGAACGATTAATTCTGTATCTGCGGTATTATAAAGATAAAACACAGGCGGAAGTGGCGGAACGTCTTGGGATTTCACAGGTGCAGGTATCAAGGCTAGAGAAGAAAATTCTGCAAGAGATGAAAGTGCATATGAACTGAGGTTAAGAGGCTGTTCTGCCGTTTCTGCGGCAAGAACAGCCTTTTTGTCGATTGATACCCTCATACTACTAGTCAGTATTACTTCCGCCGCCTGGAAAATAGATATATATCTTATCACGCAAAGTGGGGGAAAAACAGCCCGGCCGATAAAACGTGACGTCCTTGAAAAAGGAAAGCACTTTTTCTCACGAAGATGCATCGCTGCCGAAGTTTTCCTTGTCCTGTGCGTCTTAAATTCCTGATTCGTTCAACTAACATTCAGTGGGAGAGGAAAAGAACCCCCCACTGAATGAAGTTTCACTTTATTCTGGGCTGCTGACTTTTTCAGCATTTTGATCGTGTTGACGAATGATTTCAGCCAGGGCCTCCGAGGTGTTTTTCAGCTCGGTGCGGTTATTGTCAACACCGCCGAATTCAATAAGGATGGAACGGTTAGACAAATCCTGGTTGTAAACACCATTTCCTTCAGATTTGTCTTTTTTATAAATACCTTTGCTTAGGCCGGGATATTTGTCTTCCATCATCTGGTGCAGTTTTTTTACAAATGCCAGGTTCTGTTTGTAATCTTTATGACTGGTTCCTACAATGAAATAGAGTTTGGCGTATTTTTCCCCATTGATGGTGGCTGTTGTTGCATCTTTACGCTGTGCATCGCGGTGCACATCAATAAAGTAATCAATGGAATTGTTGGAAGCTGTCACCTCTTGTACGGTTTCTCTGGAAAACTTGTAGGAATCATTGTAATCCCACCCTCGCTCATGGAGGCTCGCTGTCACATTCGTTTTATCATGGACTGCGGTGATTCCCCTTTTCTCTAGCTGCTTGGTAAGCATCGAACCCACCTGCAAGATATTTTCATCATTGTTTATACTGGAAGCTTCACTTGGTTTGTTATCTTTTCCATCCATTAATGGCAGGAAGGCTTCCCAGGCGTGACTGTGATAAATAAATACACTGGCATCTGACTTAGACTGTATATTTTGATCATTTGACTCAGACTGATCTTGCGCCGTTTCTTCCTCCTCCAGCAATTTCTCAAAATCAGGCGGAGGAGACTCGATTGGCATGGAAGCTGTACTGGATCCTTTTCCCGTCAATTGTATACCGTTTGAAAAAGTGTTCATTCCTGGCAATCCTACTCCGAGCAGGCTCGTGAAATTATTTGGTGTAATGCCTGAAGTAAATTCAAAAAATAAGGTTGATAACTCAGGCATGGTAATATCATTTTCCTTCAGATTATTCTCCAGCTGCGGAACTTCGGAACTCATCATCAGCAGCAGTGATTCTGAAATAAGAACTGATTCCGTCAGCTCATTAACAATTGGCAAGTGGAATATGCGATGCTGACTTTTAGACAGGGAAATAAATGATATAAGTAAGAATATGATCATCATGCCGGCCAGGTAAACAAGAATATGATATTTCCATTTCAGCTTCATTTAATACCAACCTTTCGAGCAGCTTATTGATTGTATCTTGCTAGGACGTATTCATACGAATTCCACTATGGTACGAAGGGTTTACAGGTGCAGGGTTACTCGCTTGACTGAACCTTGAAAATTAATCCTGTCTATTAACAATCTTAGTAAGAAGTTATGAAAAAGATATTTTAGATAGAACGGCAAAATAAACTTTCTCATTTTTTAGAAAACGCGGCAGATGAAGGTCAGAAGCTGAAAACGACTGTTTTCCTTGTGATAATTTTTTTGTTTCCGGCAAATACTACATAAACGAATGCATTGCGAAGAGGATGATTGCCAAATGGCGCCAATCGTTTATGTACGGATGAAAAAAAATGTAGAACTGGGTTGTATGCAGAAAGTTAGGCTGAAAGATATAGCACATATTTCAGCAGACCCCAAGTTAAAAAGGGAACTGGAAGAAACGTCACTTTTTAAAATCTCCAAATCAGACCGCGATGTTGTGGTTGTAGACAGCTTTTTAGTAGTAGATCACTTAAATGGACAGTACAACAGTATAGAATTTCAAATAATTGGACCTGCACAGACCATCATCCGGGTCAAAGATTATAAAAAGTCGCCAAACCTCTTGCTTGTGTCGGCGGTATGGCTGCTATTATTCATTGGCACCGCGATGACCATTATGAATTTTCATTACGATGTCAGCATGCAGGAAGTGCAACAAAAACTGCATTACTTGCTGACGGGTGACGAAAATGAATTTCCGTTATGGATTCAGATCCCTTACTCGTTGGGGCTGGGGATAGGAATGCTTCTGTTCTTTAATCACTGGTTCACCAAGCGGTTCAATGAAGAACCAAGCCCTCTGGAAGTGGAAATATTTAATTACCAGCAAGATTTGGATCATTATCTCATCCATCATGAGAATAAGCTGAATGATCGTGAACATCTGGATTAGCCTTCTTGAGGCATTAATCGGATTCGCTGCTGGTATTGCTGTAGGGGGCGGACTGGTTGCATTTTTGACATTGCTTGGTGTTATCCCGCGATTAATTCAGTTGAGTAAATCAGACGCATTCATCAAATCGTATATCGCCAGTGTCATAATAGGGTCACTGTTTGGCATCTACATGTCGTTTGCGGATATAACCTGGAATCAGCCGGTGGTTTTATTGATCATGTGGGGGTTATTCCATGGTGTTTTTAACGGTATGCTTGCAGCCGCATTAACAGAGGTACTGAACGTATTTCCAATTTTATCAAAACGGATACGAATGGAAGATAAACTGCTTTGGTTTTTTATGGCAATTGTATTCGGGAAAGTGGCGGGATCGCTTTTTCAATGGCTTATATTTGTAAAATAAACCGCTTATTCAATTGCCGTCTGTCCCTCGAATGAGATGCGGCAACATTATCATACAATAAGTACTTAGCCAGTTTTCATGAGTGGAGTGTTATACATGCAGCAAGATAAAAATAAAAGTCCTGTTTATGCAAAAATAGAAAAAAATGACGCATACATGAAAGATGAAATTGGCGTTGGTGAATCTTTTGACCTTGGGTTTCGTGAGCTGACAATCCTGAAAAGGAAAGTGCACTTGTATTATCTGACTGGTCTGTGTGACAGTTCAGTCGTACTGCAAATCATCCGGAAACTTGTTGATATCAATGATAAAGAAAGCAATATGAAGAAAGTTCCGGAGATAATTGAAAACCGGATTGTTTACATGCAGGTCAATAAAACGGAATCACTTGATGAAGCAGTCGATCAAATGCTGTCCGGACTGATTGTTATATTTGTCGATGGCGTAAAATACGCCTTTGTTGTCGATACCCGAAATTATCCCGGACGGTCACCAGAAGAACCTGATACAGAACATGTTGTCAGGGGATCGCGGGACGGTTACACGGAAAATATCATCGAAAATACAGCTCTGACACGCAGGAGGATCCGTGATGCAAGACTTCGCCATGAAATGTTAAAGGTTGGCGAAAGATCCAAAACGGACGTTTGTCTTTGTTATATTAAAGATATAGCCAATGAAGGTCTTGTTAACGAAGTAAAAGAAAAGATCAACAATATTGAAGTGGATGGCGTTCCGATGGCGGACAAAACGATAGAGGAATTCATCATCGACCGGAAATGGAAGCCATATCCACTCGTCCGATACACGGAAAGACCGGATGTTGCATCCACTCATCTGATGGAAGGGCATATCCTTTTGATAGTCGATACATCACCAAGTGTAATGATTCTGCCAACAACCTTTTTTGATCATTTACAACATGCCGAGGAATACCGCGAAACCCCCGCACTTGGGACATTTATACGGTGGACAAGGTACCTTGCGATTATGGCTTCGATTTTTCTGCTGCCAGTTTGGCTGCTGTTTGCATTGGATCCGACATTACTTCCGGGGGAACTCTCTTTTGTAGGACCCAAAGATGAAGGGACGGTGCCCATAGCGTTACAAATCATCCTTGCCGATCTTGGTGTCGAGTTTTTACGGATGGCCGCGATTCACACACCAACCCCACTGTCTACTGCGATGGGGCTAATAGCGGCAGTACTGATCGGTCAAATCGCCATCGATGTCGGCATGTTCGGTCCGGAAGTTATTTTGTATGTGTCTGTAAGTGCCATTGGCATCTATGTTACACCTAGTTATGAATTAGGTGTTGCCAATAAAATGGCCAGGTTCGGACTGGTCATTATAACCGGCCTGTTCGGATTGGTCGGATTTTTGATTGCGACAACCATTTATATCCTATTGCTTGTCCGTCTGAAATCAATCAGGACGCCGTATATGTGGCCGCTGCTGCCATTTAACCCGATGGCTATGATCGAAATTCTGTTTCGTGTTCCAATGCCTTATTCGAACCGGCGCCCAAGCTTCGTTCATCCGAAAAACGATTACCGGCAACCGTCAGCCACTAAACAGTGAAAGAACTTATGCTGCTGGCACTGGGAGGAAGAATATTCCGTTAAGGTTTATTCTTTCTCCCTTTCATTTTAGCCTTTCATGTGATAAAGTATTTTTACACTTTACGGTGCAAAACGTGTCAGATTATGACGCGCGTTTATGGTCTATGATGACATTTGCTGCTGATTAGCTGGTGCTGACATGGTGGGTCGGTGCTGAATGGAAAGGGGGAAAAGCATATGATACCGGATTATCATCCATTTAACGTAAATAAAGCAGGACATTTGGAAGCAGGCGGTGTTGATGTGGTAGAGCTCGCCGAAACTTATGGCACGCCATTGTATGTTTACGATGTTTCCATTATACGAAATAATTGCCGTGATTTTGTCCGCACATTTCGGGAGTTAGGTGTTCGCGCACAGGTTGCTTATGCAAGTAAGGCTTTTTCCACCGTTGCCATGCTGCAGGTCGTCAACCAGGAAGGAATGAGCCTGGACGTCGTCTCACAGGGTGAGTTATATACGGCCTTGCAGGCGGGATTCCCCGTCAGTAAAATCCATCTGCATGGTAATAATAAGAGTCTGGAAGAATTAACCATGGCCATTGAACATGGTATCGGGTGTATCGTTGTTGATAATTTTTATGAAATAGAACTGATTGAACGTATTCTCCAGGAAAAAAATAAAACGGTTAATGTATTAATGCGTGTCACCCCCGGGATTGAATCAAATACACATCACTATATTATGACGGGAAATGAAGATTCCAAATTTGGCTTTAATCTGAGTAACGGTCAGGCGGATCAGGCCTTTTTGCGCTTGCGGAACAATAGCAGTATCCAATTTAAAGGGCTCCACTCCCATATTGGGTCACAGCTGTTTGAAACGGAAGGACTGCTCCTTGCGGCGGAATTGTTGTTTCAGAAACTGGATCACTGGCACATCGAATATGGGTTTGTCCCGGATGTACTGAATTTGGGAGGCGGCTTTGGTATCCGCTACACAGCAGAAGACGAACCATTGTCTTATCCAAGCCTGGTGAGAGAGCTGACGTCTGCAGTAAAAGAGCAAGCTGCCTCTATCGGAATACCGACGCCGGAAATATGGATTGAACCCGGACGTGCAATTGCTGGCAATGCCGGTCTGACATTATATACAGTTGGCTCGATGAAGGAAATTCCCGGCGTACGCAGCTATATATCAGTTGATGGCGGCATGACGGATAATCTGCGCCCGGCACTCTATCAGGCAGTATATGAAGGGGTACTGGCAAATAAAGTATCCCAGCCGGATGCTGGCAGTGTCGCAGTTGCCGGGAAATGCTGCGAGTCAGGAGACATGCTCATTTGGGATTTGCCTCTGCCTGAAGTGAAACCGAATGATATTTTGGCTGTTTTTTCTACGGGAGCGTATGGTTATTCAATGGCAAATAATTACAATCGTTTCCCGAAACCGGCAGTTGTGTTTGCGGAAAACGGCACGGCGCAGCAAGTAGTGAAAAGGGAGACGTATCACGATTTGGTGAAAAATGACATTTCATACGAGTAACGGTGTTGTTTTCTATGGACAGGTCGGATAAAATAAAATGAGAATACTGCTTGTACACCTGCTGCACCTGCAGCGGACAGTAACAAGCGAAGGGGATGGAATGGATGAACAAGACAGGTTACATAATGATGGAAAATGGCAATCAAATAGAGTTTGAACTTTTTCCAAATGAGGCACCCAATACCGCAGCCAACTTTGAAAAGCTGGCCAACAGCAACTTTTATGATGGACTAACCTTTCACCGTGTCATTGACGGGTTTGTAAGTCAGGGCGGCTGTCCGAAAGGGAATGGTACCGGATCCGCCGGCTATACAATAAAATGTGAAACAGAAGGGAATCCGCATCATCATGTAGAAGGTTCCTTATCAATGGCACATGCAGGCAAAGATACCGGAAGCTGCCAGTTTTTTATAGTTCATGAACCGCAGCCACATCTGGACGGTGTTCATACTGTGTTTGGGCAAGTTACTTCCGGCATTGAACATGCGAAAGCCATGAAAAACGGTGATGTGATGAAAGAAGTAAAAGTCTTCTCGGAATAATCGATATTGATGACGATGGCAATAGTCCTTTATCTTGTCTTCGTCGCTGGCCCTGTCGGTACCATTGTGCATGAGCTTGGCCATGCAATTGGTGCAAAGTGGGCTGGTGCTGATAAGATTGTTCTGTCAATTGGTTCCGGTAAAGTTATTCACTATAGTAGATGGAAAACCATGTCCTTTTGCATTCGGATGCTTTTCTTTTTTGGAGGAATGGCTTATAGTGAAAGAGCAGTTCCATACCGCCGGGAAGAGGCAATTGTCATTGCGGCTGCTGGTCCGCTTATCAGCGCTTCGGCAGCAGTGGTGTGTTTTGTGAGTTACAATCTGTATCCAGCTGATTATATCCTGGTTTTGATGCTGTTTCACCTATGGATTGCTATTATCAATATCATTCCATTCCATTTGAAGGGGAAACAGTCAGACGGATACGTTATTTATAAGGCAATTGCACAAAAATAGCATATGGCTGTGCAGTATTGTATGGTCTATGAAAAAATTGGCAATATTAATAAGGGATGAATCGAACGTTGAATAAACGCAAAAAAAACTGGCTTTTGTTTGCAATCCTTTTAATGCTTGGGATCGTGTGGGGCTTTATTTATTGGTTTGTGCTTGTCCTTTAGGAAACAAACTGCTCCATGAAAGTATCTGTATACGTACGCGTTCTGAATACAGTGAATGGTTTGCTCTTAGTGGCTGGCAAGTCATTTTATAATGAGGGATATGTATGTTAATTCGTTACAAAAAGAATCACGAAAAGATTGCAATGGGATTGCTGTCATTTATGCCTGAAGAAAAAGATGTAAAAAAACTGCAGCAAACAATCAGGGAATACGAGACCAATGATAACTGGCATCTTTTCCTTTGGAAGGAAGATGATGTAATAGGTGCAATTGGCATCAGGATTGAGGATGAGATTAACGCTGTCATCCAGCATATTTCGGTCAATCCATCCCATCGAAATTCTGGCATCGGCAAAAAGATGGTGAAGGAAGTCCATCAGATGTATGGAGATAAATATGCTGTCTGTGCCGATGATCTCACACAGCAATTTTACAATAAATGCAGTGATACCGATGAGGAAAATGGGAAAGAAGATTAGACGAAAGCCAGCTCTGTTAAAGCTGGCTTTCGTCTGTGATAATTACTGGTGATTACGATCCCAGCGTACTACATCCAAGTGGCACCGACGATAATCAGGAGAATGAACAGGACGACGATAAGCGAGAAACCTCCGCCATAATTGTAACCCATAGTGATATTCCTCCTTTTTTTGCTTAACGGATAAATGTTTTTTTGATACATTTATCTTGCACTAATAACCTATGAATCCAGCCGTCAAATTGTATAGGCGTTTACGCTAGTTTCTATATTTTTTTAACTGGCCCGTGAAAGGAGGCGGGGTGTGAATCCATCATATCACGTTAAATTGGATGCATTTGAAGGACCTCTCGATCTTTTGCTGCACTTGGTCAATCAGTATGAGATTGATATTTATGATATTCCCGTAGCACAAATCACGGAACAGTATATGCAGTACATCCATACCATGCAGCAGCTTGAGCTAAATATTGCTAGTGAATACCTTGTGATGGCTGCGACATTGCTGGAGCTTAAGAGCAAGATGCTTATACCGAAACAGGAAGTGGAAGAGCCTGATGAGGACTATATGGAAGACCCCCGTGAAGAGCTGGTGCAGCGTCTGATTGAATACCGTAAATATAAAGAGGCTGCACACGAGCTAAAAGAAAAAGAATCAGAAGCCAATCAGACATTCACAAGACCACCCATCAAGCTTTCTCATACAGAAATAAGCAGGCCGGTGCAGAAAGGGGATTTGTCCATTTATGACATGATCGACGCCCTGAAGCGGATGACAGATCGTCATAAATGGAATAAACCTTTGGATACGAGAGTCAAAAGTGGGGAGATACCACTTAAGGAGCGCATGACAGAAGTACTGTATGCGGTAAAACAAAGCAGGGAAGGGATTGCATTCGACCAACTATTTGTCTATCCGTCGCGATCCCATATTGTGGTTACATTCATGGCAATTCTGGAGCTCATGAAAAATAATGAAGTGACCTGCCGGCAGGAACAGCATTTTGGTGAATTATATGTTTTCAATAATCTGGGGGATTAATCGTGGAAATGAACGCATTAAAAGCTATAACAGAGGGGCTGCTGTTCGCAAGTGGCGATGAAGGGGTAACGGTCCGACAGCTTGCAGGAGTACTCGATATAACGGACGAGGCAGTAAAACATGTCCTGGAAGAATTAGAGTACGATTATGAAAACACGGACCGTGGGATATTGCTCATGCGGTCCCATAATGCTTTCTATTTAACTACAAAGCCGGAGTACAGCAATTATTTCAAAAAACTTCTAGAGACCCCACAGTCCACAAAAATGTCGCAGGCTGCCTTGGAAACATTAGCCATTATTGCTTATCAGCAACCAATAACAAGGACGGAAATTGAGGAAATACGCGGCGTCAAAAGTGATCGGCCGGTACAGACATTAATGACTAGAGCACTGATCGAGGAAGCTGGCAGAAAAGAGGGGGCGGGCCGTCCGATCCTGTTCGCTACAACAAAAGACTTTCTGACTTATTTTGGGTTAACGTCGCTGGACGAACTCCCACCGCTTCCGGAAGATATCAATGAACAGGAGATTGAACAAGAAGCAGATTTGTTTTTTGAGAACTTTTATGAGCAAGCTGACGAATAACTGGATATACTATCCTCCCATCCTTACTTTGTGTAAGGATTTTTTTGTTTTGTATCAGAGCTGTCCAATTTCAGTCATATGTTTTTGTTCCAGGCGCATAAACTGTAAGGATAACACATCTGCAGGGGGAAGAGTTATGCGTGGTTATGCCGTATTGATGATTGTCTGTTTTCTCGTCAGCATTCTGGTGTATCCGTCTGTTGGACAAGCAAAGCCCGGAGTGTCGGCGAATAATGCTGTTTTAATGGAACAATCTTCAGGAAGGGTGCTATACAATAAGCAAGCACATGAACAGCGGCCTATTGCAAGCATTACGAAGATTATGACTGCCATCGTTGCTATTGAGTCAGGGAAAATGAATGAAACGGTGACGGTAAGTGACCGGGCTATTCATGCGATCGGGTCATCTATTTACCTGGAAAAAGGTGAAAAAATCAAACTAAAAGATCTTGTGTACGGTTTAATGCTGCGTTCCGGTAATGACGCAGCTGTCGCGATAAGTGAACACGTAGGTGGGAGTGTAGAGGGTTTTGTTCATCTAATGAATAAAAAAGCAAAGTGGCTTGGGATGACGAATACTTCCTTTGCTAATCCGCATGGGCTTGATGCTGACAATCATTATTCCACCGCTTATGATATGGCGCTTCTGATGTGTTATGCCATGGATAATGAAGTGTTCAGACAAGTAACAGAAACGAAGATTTATAAGGCGGAAGATGGCGACTATGTCTGGCGCAACAAACATAAGTTACTTACCTCGCTTTACCAGCACACCATTGGCGGGAAAACCGGCTACACAAGCACTGCCGGCAGAACATTGGTCACTGTTGCGGAAAAGGATGGCATGGAACTGATTGCCGTCACGCTGAATGCACCTGATGACTGGCGTGACCATACCGGGCTGTTTGAGTGGGGATTTAAAAACTATGACATGACTACCATCGCTGAGGAAGGTCAGAACCGTTACCGGCTGGAGGGCAGCAGTGATCAGGTTATTGGCTATTTGCATAACGATATAAAGATCCCGCTGCGTGAAAATCAGCAGCCGCAACTAGACAAAAAGACTTTTATTCGCGAGGATTCCCAGCGTTCGGATGTCATAGGGAAGACCGTTTTTTTCGCAGATAATGTTCCAGTTGCGGAGACACCTATATATGCTGAACGCGGACCGACCGCATCGTTTTTCGCTGATATCGTTTCCGTTTACCAGCAGATTGTCGGGATGAATGCCGATGGTTAATATTATATGGGCAATGATGGCCATTATTGGTATCGTCTATGCTATGTTTAATGGAACCATGGACGAGGTCAATGAAGCGCTGTTTGAGAGTGCAGAAGAGGCGGTGACATTATCAATCGGTCTGATCAGCATATTGGTTTTTTGGCTTGGAATCATGAAAGTTGCTGAACATGCTGGTATTTTGGAATTTCTTTCGAAGCTGTTCAGACCGCTTATTTTTAGAATATTTCCCGATATACCGAAGGATCATCCAGCTATTGGCTATATTCTGTCAAACATTACAGCGAACATATTTGGTCTTGGAAATGCGGCAACTCCCATGGGCATTAAAGCGATGGAGCAGATGAAAGAACTGAGCGGTTCGGATGAAGCTTCCAGGTCGATGATTACATTTTTGGCGTTGAATACATCGAGCCTGACCATCATACCAACGACTGTCATCTCCATCCGGATGCAGTATGATTCGGTGTCCCCTACGGAAATCGTTGGTACAACCATCATTGCGACGCTCATTTCTTCTATCAGTGCACTGCTGATTGACCGTCTATTTTATTACAGAAGCCTCAGGAGGAAATGATGATGGGTATTATCACAACAATCAGCACTTGGCTGATTCCATGTTTCATTGCGATTGTTCTTATTGTGTCAACGTGGAAACGCGTGCCTGCTTACGAGATGTTTGTAGAAGGGGGAAAAGACGGTGTCAGGATGGCATTTTCACTTCTCCCTTTTTTGGTTGGGATGATCGTGGCTATTTCCATATTACGAAGTTCCGGTGCACTGGAAGCATTTATACAGCTAATCTCTCCCTTTTTGACTGCGATTGGAATACCACCGGACATCATCCCTTTGGCACTGGTGCGGCCTATTTCGGGAACAGCTGCATTAGGGATGACCACAGAGATGATAGGCACGCACGGACCAGATTCATTTATTGGCAGGCTTGCTTCAACGATGCAGGGAAGCACCGATACAACACTGTATATTTTAACTGTTTATTTCGGGGCAGTTGGAATCCGAAAAATGAACTACGCATTAAAAGTTGGACTGCTCGCCGACTTGGTTGGTATAATTGCTTCAATCATAATTGTAACCCTATTATTTGGATAATCCCTGCAACTGGCGTTAACATATGGTTAACGCTATTATTATGGTTGAAACAATTAGAGAGAACGGTGATATAATGACAAGCACGAAAGAACGGCTGCAGAAAGTAATTGCACAAAGCGGTGTGACATCGCGGAGAAAAGCGGAGAAACTGATTGTTGACGGAAAAGTGAAAGTCAACAAAAAAGTGGTAATGGAACTAGGTACCAAAGTGTCCCCGCGGGATGAGATTGAAGTCGATGGTGTTCGCCTCGAAAAGGAAGAGCCTGTATACTATCTTCTTTATAAACCAAGAGGCGTTATTTCCAGTTTGAAAGACGATAAAGGCAGAAAAGTAGTAACCGATTATCTTGGGGAGGTCAAGGAACGTATTTATCCGATTGGCAGACTTGATTATGATACATCAGGCATCCTTCTCTTGACGAACGATGGGGAATTTGCCAACCAGTTAATGCATCCGAAATATGAGATTGATAAAACATACGTGGCAAAGCTGAAAGGAATTCCATCCAAGAAAGAACTTTTGCAAATGAAAAAGGGAGTCCGTTCCGAAAATGACTTATTAAAAGCAGTCAACTATAAAATACTTGAAGTGGACAAGAAAAAAAATACTACCATTCTCGAAATAACACTTCATGAAGGAAAAAACAGACATATCCGCCGAATGATGGACGAAATCGGGTACCCGGTTACAAAACTGAAACGGGAAAAATATGGGGCTCTTCATTTGCAAGGAATGAAATCCGGTGACTGCCGACCGCTCACACCACATGAGGTCAAGCAAATGCGTCATTTAGCGACCGATAAAATTGTTAAACAATAGACAAATTTGTCGCTGTATTTCCATGATACAATAACATCGGGAGTGAATGACTATGGACGTTGAAAAGGCAAAAGCATCTAAAAAAAATAAAAAAAGAAATCGCTTGATATTCAGGTCGATTATTTTGGCTGTTCTGCTGGTTGCTGTGATATATGCGTTGATATCCAATTTCAATAAAGATAAAACAGATGTCAGCGTCGGCACACAAGCACCCGATTTCAAACTCCAGCAAATTAATGAAAATAATGAGCTTGATACCGTCAGGCTGAGTGACTTCGAGGGAAAGGGCGTCATGCTCAATTTCTGGGGCACGTGGTGTAAACCCTGTGAAAAAGAGATGCCATACATGCAGTCCCTTTACCCCGAGTATAAGGAAAAGGGTATTGAAATTATTGCTGTCAACCTTGACACGACAAAGTTTGTTGTAGAGAAATTCATCAATAAGTATGATTTAACATTCCCTGTTCCATATGACTCCAACAAAGAAGTAAGGGAGAGTTATCACGTCGGACCGCTTCCGACCACGTTTTTCATTGATCCTGATGGGGAAATTGTTGAAATGGTAGAAGGCGGGCTGACACTTGATAAAATAGAGGGGTATTTACAGCAGATACAGCCTGAACAGTAAATGAATGCATCAATTGTGAGGGATTTGAATGGAAAAAATAAAATGTGAGTGTGGCCATGTCAATCCGGAGGGGACAGTCCTTTGCGAAGCATGCGGCAAACCGGTGGAAGGCAACCAGCATATTGACGGAAACGATCAGCGCAAACTTCTTAATATGCGCTATGATGGAAGTGCCCGTCGATCGCAGACATACAACAAATCAATTGTTGATAAAATATGGAACTTTTTCTCATCCGTCAAGGTAGGGGTCTGGCTTATTGTACTGGCCTTGGTGGCTTCGGCCATAGGTACCATCTTCCCGCAGGAGCAATACATACCGGCCGATGCCGTTTCCAGGGATCCGTCTGTTTTTTACGAAGCACAGTATGGAATGCTCGGGCAAATTTACTATCAGCTTGGCTTCCATAACTTGTACGGTTCATGGTGGTACATGCTGTTGATTGCACTTATCGGTATTTCATTGGTCATCTGCAGCATCGATCGTTTCGTCCCGCTCTACAAGGCCCTGAAAATGCAAAAACCGAAACGGCATACTACTTTCCTCAAACGGCAGCGTCTCTTTAGTGAAACGGAACATGTAACCGCAAGTGAAAAAGACAAAATGATTTCCGGGCTGCGGAAACAGCGCTATAAAGTGCGCGAAGAAAATGGGCATGTACTAGCGGAAAAAGGGCGTTTTTCCCGCTGGGGACCATACGTGAACCATATTGGTCTTATTATCGTCCTGATTGCAGCACTGCTGCGTTTTACGCCCTTTATGTATCTCGACGAGTATGTCTGGGTCAGGGAAGGTGAACAGACTGTCATCCCTGGAACAGAAGGGGAATATCACATCAAAAATAAACAATTCATTTTGGAAACGTATGATAAGGACGATGAAAAATTCCAAGAAGCAATTGAGCAAGAGGGACAAGTAGCTAAAAATTATCAGACAAACGCTGTTA
Source organism: Lentibacillus juripiscarius (assembly GCF_042685205.1). Taxonomy (NCBI): domain Bacteria; kingdom Bacillati; phylum Bacillota; class Bacilli; order Caryophanales; family Bacillaceae; genus Lentibacillus; species Lentibacillus juripiscarius. Next base: position 33,611 of record NZ_JBHUNA010000040.1, on the reverse strand, counting down.
TTTATAAGGAAACTGGGGAAAGTGTGGCAGGTGCCGATCCAAAGCTTGAGAAAGTAAAAGAAGACGAAATACGGATGAATCATCCGCTGAAATTTGACGGTTACACGCTTTACCAGGCAGGCTATCAGCAAAATGAATTCAATAGTATGAGTTTTAAGGTTCATGAAACAGACGACCCTGATGAACAGGCTCTCGGCTCTTTTACGATTGACTTGACAGATCCTAAAGAGGAATACAAGTTAGACAATGGATTCCAGGTTGTTGTCAGTCAATACTATCCGGATTATGAACTGGACAATGGCGAGCCGGCGTCCAAGACAAATTTCCCAAGAAACCCGGCATTTGTTTTTACAGTTCATCCTCCCGGCAATGAAGAACCTGAAATGAGCTTTGTCGGTATCGGCAAAAATGTTGATGCGACTGGTGAGAATGACTACAAATTGGGTATCCAGGACTTTGAAACCCGGTATGCCAGCGGACTAACTGTCAGACGTGATCATACTTTGCCACTGTTCATCATTGGTGCAGCTATTTTTATGATAGGTGTTATACAAGGAATGTACTGGCAGCATCGCAGAATCTGGCTGCATCCAAACGGAGAAGGTCTGATGATTGCAGGTCATACCAACAAAAACTGGTTCGGCCTGAAAAAAGATATTGAACACATCATAGCCGATACGAATGTAAACATGGTTGACGATCAGCAAGAGCTGGAATAATCATTCAGGCGGATGTGGAGGAGGATATTTGTATGGATTCGTTAATAAACACAAGCAGCACGATGCTTTACACGGCGTTTATCCTTTATTTGGTTGCCACCCTTTTCTTTGGTGCAACCATTAAAGGAAAAAAAGAGGATTCGAAGGCGGGTATCAGCGGGAAAATCGGGATTACCATTACCATCATTGGATTTCTCGCGCAGATTGTCTACTTTATTACGAGATGGATAGCAAGCGGGCATGCTCCCGTCAGTAACTTGTTTGAATTTATGACATTTTTCGGGATGGGACTTGTTTTTGCATTTATCATCATCTATTTCATCTATAGATTGAATATTTTGGGCTTGTTTGCACTTCCAATAGCAATTATTGTTATCGCCTTTGCAAGCATGTTCCCAACTGAAATTGCACCACTTGTTCCATCGCTCCAGAGTCACTGGCTTTACATCCACGTAACGACCGTTTCACTGGGCGAGGCCATTTTATCCATCAGTTTCGTGGCAGGACTAATTTACTTAATCAGACAAGTGGATCAGTCCGTCAGCAGCAAGCGGACGACATGGCTTGAGGTTATACTGCTTTCTCTATTTATCTTTGCTGGGTTCAGCATTATTTCTGTTGCGTTTAATGCAGCTGGATATTCTGCCGAATTCGAGTATTCCTTTAACGGAGAAACTGTAACAACTGATTATCATTTGCCGCCAATCGCCGGACCAAATAAAGGCGAACTGCTGACAGGTGATCGGATGGGTGCCTTGTTCGAGGCTCCAGGATGGATGAAAGGTGTCGATGCGGCAAGGAAGTTTAACACGCTTATCTGGTCCGTACTGACTGGATTAATTTTATATGGTCTGGCCAGATTAATCCTGCGCAAACGTGTAGGAGCTGCTATTCAGCCATTTCTCAAAAAAGCAAAACCGGACATGCTTGATGAGATATCGTACAGAGCCGTTGCTATTGGATTTCCAGTATTCACACTTGGTGGTCTGATCTTTGCCGCCATTTGGGCACAGATTGCCTGGGACAGGTTCTGGGGATGGGACCCTAAAGAAGTATGGGCCCTGGTTACTTGGTTCTTTTATGCTGCATTCTTACATTTGCGCCTTTCACGCGGATGGCATGGAGAGAAATCTGCATGGCTTGCCGCAGGAGGATTTGCGATCATCATGTTTAACCTGATTGCAGTCAACCTGCTATTGGCAGGACTTCATTCCTACGCATAACACTTGGTGGCAAATAGTTAGCAATCGGCTTGGTTTAAGGCTGATGTCATATTTTCAATAGTGGGGGGATTTGCATGGAGACGAATGCAAAAATATTGGTTGTCGATGATGAAGACAGGATTCGCCGCCTTGTAAGAATGTATCTGGAAAAAGAAGATTTTATCGTGGAAGAAGCGGCTGATGGGACGGAAGCATTAGAATTTGCAAAAACGAATGATTATGAAGTTATCTTGCTTGATATCATGATGCCTGGAATGGATGGCATTGAAGTGGCAAAGGAATTGCGCAAAGAGAAAACAACACCGATCATCATGCTTACAGCAAAAGGGGAAGAATCTGATCGTGTACAGGGATTCGAGGTAGGAAGTGATGATTATATTGTGAAACCTTTCAGTCCAAGAGAAGTGGTACTTCGTGTGAAAGCCATTCTGAGACGGGTTTCATCCCATGATTATAATGAGGCGGAAACACCTACCAAAAATCTCATTGTATTTCCACACCTGACTATTGATTATGATGCACACCGAGTGACAGCTGACGGGAATGAAGTGAGTCTGACGCCTAAAGAATATGAGCTTTTGTGTTTTCTTGCCGAAGAACCAGACAAAGTATTCAGCCGGGAAGTATTGCTCAAAGAAGTTTGGGAATATGAATTCTTTGGAGATTTGCGTACAGTTGATACACACGTAAAGCGCCTGCGCGAAAAACTGACAAAGGTCTCAAAAGAAGCTGCCAATATGATTGTGACGGTTTGGGGCGTCGGTTACAAGTTTGAGGTGGATGATGCATAATGTTCTGGCGCAGTGTTGTAGGTAAACTAGCAATAACTATCTTATTGCTAGTTTCTTTTGTACTATTTATCTTAACCGTGTTATTACTGGAGTTTTTTGAGAACTTTCATGTCAGCCAGGCGGAAAAAGATATGATGCAAACCGCACAAAAAGTATCAAGAATGGCTGAACAATACGATGACCGTGAACTGGCACTGGACAACGCTGAATTGGTGAAAGACCCCTTAAGCCGGGTTTCTGTCATTTTTGGAGACGGGACATTCTGGACATCAGATAGCTCGGACAGTGATTTGAACAAACTTGACTCTGAATGGCTGCGGAATGACAAAGAACTGAAGAGTGTATTCGTAGACGAGGAGAATGTGAGAAAACAAACCATACTCCCTGATACAAATATCAAAGCAATGATAGTTGGCACGCCAATTGTTGGTCAGGATGGTGCCGTATTTATTTATCAGTCATTGGATATTGTGAACGAGACGAAAAATGAAACAACCAAAATTATTCTGCTAGCCGCCGGGATTGCCATTGTTCTCACGACCATCTTTGCTTTTTTTCTTTCTACGAGAATTACATCTCCATTGATTAAAATGCGAGAGGCGGCAATTGATCTCACAAGGGGGGAGTTCAACACGAAAGTCCCGATACTCACCCATGATGAAATTGGTGAATTGGCAATGGCATTCAACCGGATGGGCAGACAGCTCAAATTTCATATTAATGCGCTAAGACAGGAAAAAGAACAGTTTTCCAGCATTGTCAGTTCGATGGCTGATGGGGTCATTACGCTTAACCGCAATGGAGATATGTTAATAACGAACCCACCTGCTGACATGTTTATTGAAAACTTATATTATGAGAACGGTCTGGAGAAGAAACAAGATAGTCCAAGGGCCCCGGAACCGTTGAATAAGCTGCTGCAAAGTGTTATTCATGATGAAAATGAAGCACTTCAGGAAATCACGACACAGGGGCGCACATGGGTAATGATTATGACTCCCCTATATGATCAGTCCTATGTCCGGGGGGCTGTCGCAGTACTCCGGGACATGACGGAGGAAAGACGGTCCGATAAATTGCGGGAAGATTTCATTGCCAATGTGTCCCATGAACTAAGGACACCTATATCCATGCTCCAGGGATACAGCGAGGCAATCGTTGATGGCGTTGCAGAATCGAAAGAAGAAAAAAATGAACTGGCACAGATTATCCTTGAGGAATCGAAGCGAATGGGCCGGCTTGTCAATGAATTGCTTGACCTAGCCCGGATGGAAGCCGGTCACAATCAGCTGAACAAGGAATCTGTTGATGTCAATGCCTATGCAGATCGTATTTTAAAGAAATTTAAAGGCCTGGCAGAAGAAAATAATGTGACACTAAGTCTGGAGAAACAACTGGAAAGAGAAACGGTTGAAATGGACCCGGACCGAATGGAGCAAGTGTTTACCAATTTAATTGATAATGCAATCCGCCATACCGGGGAAAATGGCTTTGTCACTGTCACTGTGGAGAATACGGAATCCAGTTTCCATGTGTCTATTGAGGACAATGGTGCCGGTATCCCGGAAGATGACATACCATTTGTGTTTGAACGGTTTTACAAGGATGATAAGTCCCGGACACGGAATGGAAAGAAAAAAGGGACCGGACTCGGGCTGGCGATTGCCAAAAATATTGTCGAAGCCCATGACGGCACCATTACTGTCAGAAGCAGAATGAATGAAGGCACAACTTTTGCACTTAACGTGCCGCAGCAGCCCGGGCAATAGTGCAATTACTGGAAAAGATACTGGTTCGACAGCGAATTTTGTGATATGATGATGTCGGAATTGAATAGCTGTTTTAAATAGTGGTGTTTTAAAGTGCGTGTTCAAAAAAAGGATAAAAGGGGTCCGAGTATTTCGAGGCCTTTTTACCGGACTTTTGAACAACCTCTTAAAAGGGAATCCAGTGAAAGTCTGGAACTGTCCTCGCAACTGTAAGTGACATACAAAACAGGCAATAGCCACTGTATGATTGATTCATGCGGGAAGGGCCTGAAGTAGGTTTGAATCACAAGTCAGTAGACCTGCCACCATTGAATGTTTCCATGCTCCGAGGACTTGAGTGATTGGGACAACCGGGAACATATGGTGATGTATGTTTCGATTGTCTGCCGAAGCTATCCTCAGAAGGGGGTAGCTTTTTTTTGTAAAAAATATATCGGTACCAAGTCTTCCAAACAGGCCTTAATCCAGCAGCGAAGCATAAACACGGTTTTCTTTTCTGCATGTGCTCTACCAAACAAAACAGGAGGAATGGAAAATGAACAAATGGTTATTGCGTTTTGCGTCCATGCTTTTAATTGCGGGCTTTATTGCCGGCTGTGGAGCTGATGAAGAACAGCAGTCCCAGACTGGCAATCAGACCCAGCAGGCAGAAGAAAATGAAAATACAGAGGAGCAAAGCGAAGACACCGTCACCATTACGATAACCAAAGATAACGGGGGAGAATACATCCACGAAAAAGAAATCGAAGTTGAAGAAGGCGCCATATTGATGGACGTCCTGAAAGAAAACTTCTATGTGGAAACAGAGCAGGATGGCAAATTCATTACCTCAATTGAACGTGTGGCCCCGAAAGAAGGGGAAGAGAAAGCATGGATGTTTACAGTGAATGGCGAAATGGCCAATGTCGGCGCATCGTCCTATGAGTTGTCACCGGGCGATGAAGTGAACTTCGATTTGCATTCTTATGAATAATAAACAAATGAGCACCTATAAGCTGACATTACTGGCCCTTTTGGCTGCACTTGCTGTTGTTGGGAGAAGTGCTTTTGCGTTTCTGCCGAATGTGCAGCCGGTCACTTCATTGGTTATCATTTGCGGTTTGCTTCTCGGTCCGGTGGCAGCCATCCTGTTGGCGCTATTAACAACATTTCTTTCCAATATGTTGCTGGGGATGGGCATCTGGACCATCTGGCAGGTTGTTTCCTGGGCTTTAATTGGGCTTATCAGCGGCCTGATCGGTAAGTACCCGAGAAGAGTGCCCATTTACGTTATTGTATTGTTTGCTGTATTCAGTGGCTATTTATATGGATTCATTATTTCACTTACAGCCTATTCGATTTCCGGGAGCTTTCTGCCGTATTACTTAAGCGGACTTATATTTGACACAAACCATGCAATTGGGAACGGTATCTTTATTATTCTGCTTTATCCAATGATATCTTATTTTTTTACAAAGTATGCCAAAAATCGTTTTTCATTACAAAATACCAACTGAAACAGGTTGGTATTTTTGTACTATAGTTAAAATAAGTGTAACGTACCAGTGGCTGCGGACGACTATTGAGATGAACGGGGGATTGGGATGGATTCCATTTTCGAGCATTTCTACGAGAATTACCACGATGATTTATACCAGTTTATTTTTTATATGGTGAAGGATAAACAGACATGTGAAGACCTCGTTCAGGACGTATATATTAAAGTAATGCAGTCCTATGGTTCGTTTAAAGGAGATAGCAGCGAGAAAACTTGGCTCTTTTCTATAGCCCGGCATATTACGATTGATTATTTTCGTAAACAAAAAAGGAAGCGAAAACGGATTCTGGAGTTTTTTGACTGGCATGAGAAGGGTCAATTCATTCCAGATCAACATGCACTTCCTGATGAAATTGCCGTTCAGAATGACATGATCCAAACAGTGTACTATTACTTGGATAAATGTACACCCGATCAGAAAAGCGTTCTCCTGCTGCGTTACTTGCAGGCGTTCAGCATCCAGGAAACAGCGGAGATATTGAATTTCAGTGTCAGTAAAGTAAAAACGACACAGCACCGCGGACTGAAGCAGCTGCGTAACTATATGAATGCAGAACAGCAGGAAGGAGGAGATGCATAATGAAAAAATGGAACAATAGTGAAGAACAGCTGAAAGAAACATTGAAACAGATGCCAAGAATCCACGACAATCTGGATAAAGATGCTTTGTTTCAGCGTATCTCCTCTAAACGTCGTCACGTTCATGGCCGGAACAAAGAGAAACGGTTTGCTTTGATGCCTGTTCTGGCAAGTGTAATGGCACTTGGGCTTGTCCTTATACTGGTTCCACTGATGCTGAATGATGGAGTGATACAGAATGCGGGGGAAGACGCCAATCATGCACTGGATCGGGCCATTACCGGTAAAGAAGATGACAATGCGAACGTCATGAAGGATACCGCTGAAAATGAAGAAACTCCTCACACGTATTCCCAGCAGGATAAGGCGCCGGAATCCCTTGTCATGCACTCAGCAGATAACGAGCCATCTGTCATTCATGGTGCTGTTGCCGATCTTCAGGGACAATATGTCATCCCTCTATCTCTTGTTGTTCCTGATACAGCAGATAAAAATGACTATCTGAATGAATTAGGACGGCATTTGCAGGAAGACAGATGGGGAACCAGCAGCTATGTATTCGGTGACACAACATTCCAGCTGGATGAAGCCAATCAGCAGGTGAAAGCAGACTTTCCGGAAAAATTTCCTATTGCTGAAGAGGGATCCAGTGGGCCTAATATGCTGCAAAAACTGCTCGCAAGCATGTTCCGGCCTTATCAAGTAGAAAAAGTCGTATTTAACAAAGAAATAAGTCTGGGTAAAATTGGAACTGTCCAGCAGCTACCATTAAAAACCCGGAAAAATGTTTATAAAACCTATCAGTCGGAAGAAGGAAGCAGAAAATTCCTGATTGAAATACCAATTGATGAGCAGGCTGATTTCCAAACAGCTATAGCGGAAATGAAAAAGGATGAGGAAGCGTTCCATGTTTCCAGGACAGTACCGGAATCGGCCGAACTCTCCGTCAGTGATGAAGGCCGGGAGCTCCGTATTTCCTTTGACCCCGGCAATACAGTGCCGCACGGTCAAGATTTGGTCACTATGATTGACGCTATTCTAATGACGGCTAAAAATTTCGGGTATGATCAAGTCATGTTTCTGAATACGGGGCAGAAGCAGGTCGGTCCATATGATTTGACCAGTCCATTGAGTGTCCCTCCAGGAGCAAACCCAATCACCCCTGCTGCTTGATAAACAAAAAGCGTTCTTATCGGTCGAATCCACTAAGAACGCTTTTGTTGATTTATTCAATAAATGTGTTAAAGATAAAATATCGGCTTTCTCTTCAGTCATCCTCAAATTTAAGTGGATTCCCATCGAAAGGACTGTCTGCAACTTTAATGGAATCAGTTGGACAGCCTTCAAATGCATCCAGCATATCATCCTGAAAATCTTCGGGGACTGCAGTTGTCCCATGATTATCATCAGCAACTGTGTAAGCAAGCGCCTCATCATTGTAATCATAAAGCTCAGGCGCGCTAACCCCACACGCCCCACAAGCGATGCAAGTTTCCTGATCGACTATCGTAAATTTAGGCATCTATCTCATCCCTTTACTGCCCTAGACTATCATCTAACTATAAATCGTGTTCAAAAGGAGGATAAAAAGGGCACTTTTTGAACAACCTCTATAATTTATTGTAAAACGGGCTCTTAAACATTTCAACCAGTGTATAACATGTTAAAATAAAATAGAGAGCATTTCACGGAAAAAATGCTGAAAAGAGGGGACTGGCCATGTTCTTTGATACGATCATACTGACATGCTGCGCACGATTTCAGGCCGGGCGAAGCATATCCGCCGTTTTTCACCTGCTTAAGGGGAAACGTTCCATCCAAACGGTACAGGATGCGCATCTTTATCAATTGGAACAATTTTACGGTATATATCCAACACTTCGAAAGCGGAGTTTTGACGAGCGTATACAGAAACTTGAAAAAAATGGCTATCTTCCATTAAGGAGTGAATCGGCCGCAGTCCCAACCCAGGAAGCTTCCAGCTGGATGGATAAACAGAAGGAAAAACTGCCGCTTCGATATTTCAATGGACTTCATTATTGCCGTTTAGCTCCTGTTTTTCTGGAACGATTGCTGCTGCTTATTCAGACACTAACAAACAGTAGGATGGGCAACCTGAATTTTATCCCAGTTGTTGATAAACCCGTTGTAACAGACTGGGTGAAACAAGCGTTTTACCGATATCGAAAGGAACAGGATACATATCTGAATGGGCTATACAAAGAACTGTATCAAATTCTGGGCCACTTTACCGATTTAGAGGCATCTATTTTTACCGATAGTCTGACAGGCTATCAGCAATATGGATTAAGCAGTTTTCAGGTAGGCGAACGGTATGATATCGAACGACTTGATGTCCCTTTATACAAAACAGCTCTTATACATCGCATGTTGACAATCATCGAAAAAGAGTATCCATTATATCCGCTCCTGGGACGTATCAAAAGTGAGCTTCCGACAGAGTCCGGGTTATCGAAATCAGCTGAAAAAACAAAAACCCTGCTGGACAAACAATACGAGGCAGAAGAAATCGCAGTGGTACGGCGTCTGAAATTGAACACCATTTACGATCACCTGGTTGAAATTGCCTTGTATGACGACGAGTTCCCACTCAGTAAGTATGTGAATTCCACTGAACAGACGGAAATAGAGAAGGCTGCGCAGAAAACTTTGTCCTATAAATTAAAAGATATTAAACAGGAAGTCGGTGAATCCATCAGTTATTTTCAGATCCGGCTCGTACTTGCCACAGAACGATTTCCAAGTTAACGAGCACTTCATGCTGAGCGCAGCAACTGGATGGATTTTAAATGAGACAAAAAGTGGGGATCCGAATTGAATATACGTATGCTGAAACAGCAGCTATGGGAAAAATTTAACATAGATTCGTTCAGGTCTGGACAGGCAGAGATCATCAGTGATGCCATGGACGGAAACGATGTATTGGGTATATTGCCGACGGGTTCTGGCAAGTCATTATGCTATCAATTGCCTGCAACATTAACAGGTGGCGTAACGATTGTGGTCTCACCGCTTATTTCGTTAATGGAAGACCAGGTTAAACAGCTAAAGGCTGCAGGAATAAAATCTGCAGTAGCATTAAACAGTTTTATGAACCCATTGGAAAAGAAACGTGTTTTCCGGGAATTAAACCATTACCAATTAATTTATGTATCCCCGGAACTTCTGCAACAGAATGAAATCATCCATCGATTGCAGCAGATGCATGTCAAGCTGTTTGTTGTAGATGAAGCCCATTGCATCTCGCAATGGGGACATGAATTCCGCCCTGATTACTTGCGACTTGAAGAGGTTTTAAAAGCATTGAATCATCCCGTTGTCATGGCCTTGAGTGCTACAGCAACACCGGAAGTGCAGCGTGATATTGCAAGATCCTTGGGCAGGCCTGACATGAAGAAACATATATACCCAATGGATCGGGACAATATAACGTTCGCGGTGAAAGAAGTAACCGGTGACAAAGAGAAATTGGAAATCATCGTTCGTCTGTTAAAACGATACCGGGTACCAGCATTGATTTATTTTTCGAGCAAACGGAAAACGGAGGAGACAGCAGCATATCTTTCCGAACAAGTGCCTTCACACCGTATTGCATTTTATCACGGTGACATGGATCAAATGGACAGAATTACCATTCAACAGCAGTTCATGAATGACCAAATCGATGTTATTTGCTGCACAAGTGCATTTGGAATGGGCATTAATAAACACAACATCCGGCTGATTCTCCATTATCACTTTCCACTTCAAATTGAATCTTTTATTCAGGAAATAGGCAGAGCGGGCCGAGATGGAAAATCCAGTGTCAGTTTGCTTCTGTATAGTCCGGCGGATAAAGCAATTCCCAATTCTATCATCGAGAATGAATTGCCGGAAGAAGGAGAGTTGCAAACGATTGCCGGAAAACTGCAGCAGCTGTCTGAACTGCCACCAACTGAGGAACTCTTGCCAATGCTTGAGCTAAACGAAATTCAATGGCGGTTTTTGCATTATCAGATGGAATCCCATGGTATGATAGAGGATAATAGAATTGTTCATAGACATGGCCGCTGGGAACAAGCACTTCAGGAAATTAGCAGCCTTATCAGCAGACGCTCCGCCTTGAAGAACCGTAAATTGTATGAAATAGTCAGCTGGATACAGGAGGATAATTGCTTACGTGAGTCACTTTACAAAGGGTTTCAAAAGACGTTTAATCCACCATTATACGAATGCTGCAGCAATTGCGGATTTTCTTTCAAAAACTGGGAACCGGAGCAGACAGGCGGGGAATTTCCGGCTTTGTCATGGGATGCAAAGTTAAAAAATATATTTTTCGCCGGGGGTCAGCATGCCGAAACAGAGTGAACTGATTAAACAGTTATCCGATAAAGAATTGCTGAAACAGCTGATATACACGCAATTGTTCCTTGTAGGCACTGGTATCGTGCTGAGCATTCTATTTTTTGATAGAATGGGCATATGGCTTGAATTATTTGAAGCGGATATGCATGATATTCTTTATTATGGTCTCTTGACAGGCATCATCATTGTTATTGCCGACTTGCTTCTGATGTACATTTTCCCGAAAAAATATTATGATGATGGCGGTGTGAATGATAGAATATTTAAAAATCGTTCGGTTCCAGGGATATTTTGTATTGCTTTGGCGGTGGCTATCAGCGAGGAATTGCTGTTCCGCGGCGTTATTCAGACTTCATTCGGCTACATTGCCGCAAGCTGTTTATTTGCACTGATACATGTTCGCTATTTAAGAAAGCCCGTATTGTTTATTTCTGTTCTGCTTGTTAGTTTTTACATTGGTTATATATTTGTCATTACGGAAAATCTGGCCGCAGTTATAATGGCGCATTTTACTGTTGATTTAGTGCTAGGCCTGATTATTCGCTTGCAAAAATGAGGTGGGGTGTGTTGCATTTGGAAACAAGAGAGCAAGATGACCAGGCTAAGGATTTGCGAGAGTTGCTTAATGAAGTGGAAGGTACAAATGAAGAAGGTGACAGCCGGCGAACGGAGGAAAGCGGGGAAATAGGCGAATCAGCACGGGAGAAGGTTGATATACTAGATCTGCCGCCGCGCCGGGAAGTGCGCACCGGGAATCATAAAGGGATTAGGCTGAAAATGAGCAGGGCATCCTTGCGTCTCTTGACCGTCATCATTGTATTGCTTGTGCTGCTTGGTGGTGCATTTTATCTGTGGGGAGAAGAGCTCTTGGAACTTATTCAGCACATGTAATATAACAAAGGCTCTTTTCGTGTAGGTAGTTGTTATTTAGCCCGCAGCCCGAATACACTTCGCTTTCCGCGGGCGAGCAACAATCTTATAGAAAACAGCCAAGCTACACGTCCTGTGGGATTACCGGTACTACCCACAGCATCTCAATACTATAAATTCCTAACCCTTGAAAAAGGTGCCATTTTCTGGCGCCTTTATTGCTTATGTAAAAACTTTCAACTTCTGGCCATTTATTTCTATTTTTCCCTCCCAGGATCAGCACCATGCCATCCTGAACCATCCCGTTTAGGCTGTATCAGATATCTTTTCATTCATAGCAATCATTTGTATAATGGGATTCTGAGACTGACAAGGGTATAAATGGAGTCTCAGCAGAATACATAGCAACAAATTATCATGTTCAACAATGGCTTCGTCCGCATATAGTATAGTAAGACAGTGCTGCTATGACAGAATGAATCTGTCATGCGGGTGAAAGCAGCATTCACATGCAATGAAAAAGGGGGATGCTTTATGCGTATAGAGCGGGTGTCCGACAACCAATTCACCATATTCCTGACGTTCGATGATCTGGTTGACCGTGGTTTTACGAAAGAGGATCTGTGGTATGATGCAGCAAATGTACGGAATTTGTTCAGCGATATGATGTATGAAGCAAGTACTGAATTAGGCTTTGAACTGGAAGGGGTACTGCTCGTTCAAGTGCATTTGATGCAGGCACAGGGAATGCATGTTGTGGTAACACAAAAAACAGGGAAGACGGAATGGGATGACGACTTTGTTGAAATGAAAGTAACATTGGATGAAAGTAAGGAATTAATTTTTTCTTTCCATGACTTTGAAGATATCATTCAAGTTTCAGCCTATCTTGCGGCATTGCCGGTGACAGGCGGACAAATATATCATATGAATGACCGCTATTATATGTTATTGCATGAAGAGGAACTTCTGCAAAAGGACAGGGAAGATGTGATAGCAATCATGTCCGAGTTTGCTTTCCCAAGCATCATTACTTCGCACAGGCTGAAGGAATATGGGAAAGTTATCATGGATTCGTCCGCTGTCAGTAAAGTAATGGCTGTATTTCATGGCTAGGAAATGGCGGTTGTAGCGGGTATTGCGCAACCGTCTTCACGCCTGACTTTTTTCCGCGCGAAAATCGATTTATTTTATTGCATATTTATTATGAAGGTGTATACTAATCTCTGAGAACAGCTATAATAAAAATATTTTTCGATTATCTAGGAGGTAAATACATGGTAGCCGATAACGCAGCAGATTCTGCTAAGGAGAATAATGAAAGTATGGACGTGTTGCATTCCACACGGACTGTTGTCAAAAATGCATTGGATAAATTGGGTTACCCTGATGAAGTATTTGAATTAATGAAAGATCCAATCCGCATGATGACAGTGCGAATTCCGGTTCGGATGGACGATGGCTCTATCAAGATTTTCACCGGTTATCGGGGACAGCACAATGATGCTGTTGGACCAACAAAAGGCGGGGTACGATTTCATCCGAACGTCACGGAGAAAGAAGTGAAAGCCTTATCAATATGGATGAGCCTGAAAGCCGGTATTGTTGACTTGCCATATGGCGGCGGAAAAGGAGGAATCATTTGCGATCCTCGTGAAATGTCATTCCGTGAATTGGAAGGGCTCAGCCGTGGCTACGTTCGTGCGATCAGTCAGATTGTCGGCCCGAATAAGGATATCCCTGCTCCGGATGTGTTTACAAACTCACAAATTATGGCCTGGATGATGGATGAATACAGCCGTATTGACGAGTTTAATAATCCGGGATTCATTACGGGTAAACCAATTGTTCTCGGCGGATCACATGGCAGAGAATCCGCAACTGCAAAAGGTGTTACAATCTGTATCAACGAAGCTGCCAAGAAAAAGGGTATTGATGTGAAAGGTGCGAGAATTGTTGTACAAGGATTCGGAAATGCCGGCAGTTTCCTAGCTAAATTCCTGCACGATGCGGGCGCCAAAGTGGTAGGAATATCGGATGCCTATGGTGCACTGCATGATCCTGACGGACTTGATATTGATTACTTGCTGGACCGGCGCGACAGTTTTGGGACGGTCACAAATTTATTCAATGAAACCATTTCGAACGAGGAACTGCTGGAATTGGACTGTGACATTTTAGTTCCCGCAGCGGTTGAGAATCAGATCACTGAACAAAATGCGGATAACATAAAAGCAACCATTGTTGTTGAAGCTGCAAACGGACCTACCACACTTGGAGCAACCAAAATGCTGTCGGATCGCGGAGTTCTGCTCGTACCGGATGTGCTTGCATCCTCAGGCGGTGTAACTGTCTCCTATTTTGAGTGGGTACAGAACAATCAGGGCTACTATTGGACTGCAGAAGAAATTGATGAAAAACTACATGAAAATCTGATAAAAGCATTCAATAATATTTATGATACTGCTGAAACAAGACGAGTTGATATGAGGCTTGCGGCATATATGGTTGGTGTCCGGAAGATGGCTGAAGCCGCCCGGTTCCGCGGCTGGGTATAATTCAAGCTGCATATAAGGCCGATATACCGATTGGAACAAAACAAAAAAAGTGACGAAAAAACTCTTATCATGTATAGTGGGATAGGAGTTTTTTCACTTTTTTAGAAGGCTGATTGACGAACTGTAAGCCATCGTCATGGTGGTTTTTCTGTTTGAATAATCTCTAAAAGATTTTTAATAAGGAAGTGCGTACGATGCAAAAGGAACATACGATTATCGTGGGCGGAGGCCCTTGTGGCATGGCCTGTGCCCTCGAACTTCAGGAACATGGCATTACCCCTTTGATCATTGAGAAAGAAAATGTAGTGAACACCCTTTATAATTTCCCGACCCATCAGACGTTTTTTAGCTCAAGTGAAAAGCTTGAAATCGGGGGAATTCCTTTCATAACGGAAAGACAAAAACCAGTCCGCAATCAGGCGCTGGCATATTACCGTTCTGTTGCCAGAAGGGAAAATTTGCGGATAAATGCCTATGAAAAGGTGCAGCATATAACCTCGGATGGAAGCGAATTTAGCATTAGAACGGTTAAAAATAATGGCGAAGAACAGGAATACGCTGCTGCAAATGTCATTATTGCAACCGGTTATTATGATCAGCCTAATACAATGGACATTCCCGGTGAAACACTTCCAAAAGTGATGCATTACTTTAAGGAAGCACACCCCTACTTCAATAAAAATGTTGCTGTTATCGGCGGCAAAAACTCAGCTGTAGATACGACACTGGAGCTGCATAAAGCCGGTGCTAATATTACCGTGTTATACCGCGGTGATGACTATTCCAAAAGTATTAAGCCATGGATACTGCCGGAATTTGAATCATTAGTCCGGAAAGGGACCGTCCACATGGAATTTAATGCGCACGTGCAGCAAGTTACAGCTGATAAAGTGATTTATACCGCGGACGGAGAAACAAAAGAAGTAGAGAATGACTTTGTGTTTGCCATGACCGGGTATAAACCTGATCATCATTTTCTGAAGGAAATGGGTATTGCCATTGATGCGGAAACCGGACGGCCATTTTTTGATTATGAAACGATGGAAACAAATGTTGAAGGTATTTATGTGGCGGGCGTTGTTGCCGCAGGATATAACAATAATGAAATTTTCATTGAAAATGGACGCCATCACGGTGGCCTGATAGCTGAGGCAATTGCTGAAAAAAATAATAACTAGCTGTTGGTTTTTGACTGACAGGAAATAGGAGAGGTCAGGCCGTTCCGCTGGTTCTCTCCTGTTTATGTTTGTTAAGGGTGTTTTTTCAGGGCTGTTTTCGTATACTAGCTGTTATTGATCCCTCTGCCCGAACACACTTCGCTTTCACCACTCCGGGTACAACTGCACGTGTATTCGGGCAGCTCAGGGTATTAACCATTTTTTTATTTAATTTAAATGCAAAATCCTCTTAAATTATATGTGGAGTGGCTTTCCGCAGACGGGCTGCATTTATATCAATAAACGTTTTCGAATATGTTTTTCAGCATGTCAGGGTTATTCGTTTTTTCTAATGCAATCAGGAGTTTAATTCTGGCTTTGGGGCCTGTTAAGCCATTGGCAAAAATAACTCCCAGCTCCTTCAACTGTCTTCCCCCACCAACATATCCATATGTAGGCTGAACAATCCCCTGATAACACCTGGATACCAATATTACTGGTACGCCGTCAGCGATAAATTGTTCCAGTGGTGTAAGGGTGTCTTTTGGCAGATTGCCTTCTCCTAGTCCTTCGATCACTAGACCATCCGGCTCAGCTTGTTTCAAAGCATCAAGGATTCCCATGTCCATACCTGAATACGCTTTTAGCAACAGCACATTTTTCGAAATGTGGTGGACTGGATGTGTATGCCGTTCAAGAATCGTATGGTGAAAGATAATGGACTCTTTTGTAATCATACCGATCGGCCCGTTTTGTGGGCTTTGGAAAGTAGCGACATTGCTGGTGGATGTCTTTGTCACATTTCTGGCTGTATGTATTTCGTCGTTCATGACAACCAATACGCCTTTGTCCCATGCTTCAGGACTAGTGGCTGTACGGAGTGAACTGATCAGATTGTATAGCGCATCAGACCCTATTTCATTGGTGGATCGCATAGCGCCGGTAATAATGACTGGTTTCCGTATATTTGTTGTCAAATCCAGAAAATAGGCCGTTTCCTCCAGTGTATCCGTTCCATGTGTAATAACAAACCCATCGTATTTGTCGGAAAGGGCATTTATCTTATCTGCCAGCTGCAGCATATGATTTGGTGTAATCTGCGGCGAGGGCAGTGAAAATGGGATATATTCATCTACATTCGCAATGGATTTGTACTGGTCAGTCAGATTAGTCATCGGATGTTTATTTGTTGTGGTCACTTCTCCTGTTTGTTTATTTTCAACCATGGAAATGGTCCCGCCGGTATGGATAAGTGCGATCGTTTTCAAGTTCATCACCTCTAATAACTGTTTTCATTCACCTTGCTCCATGATACGATAACTATAACATAATGGGGAAGAGGGCTTAAGAAGATGCTTGCTGTTTTGACTGCCGCCATAGCTCCTGCACTTGCGTTATTGGCTTTTTTTTACTTGAAAGATAAGTTTACTGAACCACTGTCATTAATTGTGAAAACATTTATACTGGGTGCTCTTTTGGTGTTTCCAATCATGTTCATCCAATACGGGTTTTCTGCAGAGAATATTGGTGAGAGCAATGTGATCCATTCATTTTTTATATCGGGTCTGACAGAGGAATTTTTTAAATGGTTTATCTTTATTTACGTTATTTTTCATCATACGGAATTCGATGCACACTATGATGGGATTGTTTATGGGGTGTCCATCAGCTTGGGATTTGCGACTGTCGAAAATATTTTGTACTTGTTTACAAATGGAATGGAGTACGCTTTTGCAAGGGCATTATTTCCTGTTTCTTCACACGCCTTGTTTGGTGTCATGGCGGGGTATCATTTCGGGAAAGCGAAAATGGCCGTCCGGAATAGAAAGTGGAATATAGCATTAGCCCTGCTTCTTCCTTTTTTCCTGCATGGAACGTACAATTATATCCTCGCTTCCATTAGTAGTTACTGGCTCCTGTTATTGATCCCTTTTATGATTGGTCTTTGGTTTGCAGCTTTACGACGGGTGAAGCATGCAAACGAGCGTATCTCCATCAACCGGGATGCGAAAAAGATTATGCCATAGATAATGAATCTGTTCAAAACCTTTGTATCACTGATGCAAAGGTTTTTTTTTGCTTGGTGGTTCCGATGAATAAAAAGGCTGTTTCGTAAAAAAATAGGCTCAACATGATATTGGATATCAGGAGGAAACTAAGATGACCCACAAAAGATTATTCCTGTTCATGATGATATGTTTACTGGCTATTGGACTGTATTCATCCTATTCCCCTAAACCGGTGAATGCATTCACATCACAGGTTATTCAGCATGGTGCAACGGGGGAGGATGTGATTGAGCTTCAGGCACGTTTGCAATATGTAGGTTTTTATAAAGGAAAAATAGACGGTGTGTTCGGATGGGGAACGTATTGGGCGCTCCGTAATTTTCAAGAGGAATTCGGACTGGATGTTGATGGACTTGCCGGATCTGAAACAAAACAGAAATTGGCGGACGCCTCCGAATATGATGAAGGCTTTGTAAAAGAACAGTTAAGAAAAGGTAATGAATTTACACACTATGGCGGCGTCGATAAATCCAAACAATCCAAACCGAAACAAAATACCGATACCAATACAGAAACAAATGAGAACAAAGGCAATGAAACGGCAGATGAAAACACGAATGTTGAGCCAACTGCCGCAAACGTTCCTCAGGGATATTCCCAAAATGACATTCAGCTGATGGCAAACGCCGTCCATGGGGAAGCAAGAGGAGAACCATATGTTGGGCAGGTGGCTGTCGCTGCTGTTATTTTAAACCGTGTCGAAAGCCCGACATTCCCGAACACGGTATCAGGAGTGATCTTTGAGCCGCGGGCATTTACTGCCGTTGCTGATGGCCAAATATGGTTGGAGCCAAACGAAACAGCAAGGAAAGCAGTTCTTGATGCCATTAACGGCTGGGACCCATCAGGTAATGCTTTATACTACTTTAACCCGAACACAGCAACATCGGACTGGATCTGGTCCAGGCCGCAAATTAAAAAGATCGGGAAACATATCTATGCGAAATAGGAAGGAGCAATGAGCATGGTACGATGGATAATGATAGGCGTTCTGGCGCTTGGCGTTGCCGGCACCGCGTTCTGGGGCTATCAGGAACACCAGGAGAAAAATGCTGTGTTGATTCAGGCTGAAAATAATTATCAGCGGGCATTTCATGAACTGTCTTACCATATGGATATTCTGCATGACAAAATAGGTACGGCGCTGGCGATGAATTCTAAAGAAAGTCTTTCCCCTCAGATGATTGAAATATGGAGGCTTACTTCAGAAGCCGTGTCAAATGTTGGGCAGTTGCCTCTGACATTGATGCCGTTCAACAAAACGGAAGAGTTTTTATCAAATATAGGGGAGTTCACATACAAGACTGCTGTCAGAGACTTAAACAAAAAGCCTTTGAACGACAAGGAAATGGCAACACTGGAGAATTTATATAAACAATCCGGGGATTTAAAAGATGAACTGAGAAAGGTACAGCACACAGTTCTGGATGAAGATCTGCGCTGGATGGATGTTCAATTGGCACTGGCCACCCAGGATGAACAATCTGATAACACGATTGTTGATGGGTTTAAAACGGTTGAAAAGAAAGTGGAAGGATTTGCTGAGAGTAACGTTGATTCCGCTCTTACCGGAACATCCTCGAAAGAACATAAATATAAAAACTTAAGCGGTGAGAAGATTAGCAAAAAGGAAGCGGCAAAAAAGGGCGCGAAATTGTTAAATGTTAAAAATGAAAGCAATCTGAAAGTCACTGAAAGCGGTAAGGGAGCAGATTTGCCGATTTACAGTGTCTCGTACCAGAACGGCAATAAAAATGGCTACATGGATATGTCCGCAAAAGGCGGGCATCCACTGACATTATTAGTTAACCGTAAAGTCAGTGAAAAAAATATTAGTCTCAATGAAGGGTTGGAAAAAGCCAAAAAATATCTTGATCAATATAATTTTGATGATATGGCTTTATTCCAAAGCAATCAGTTTGACAATATTGGTGTTTACTCGTTTCTTTACAACCAGGATGGTGTCCGGGTGTACTCCGATGCTATCGAGGTGAAAGTTGCCCTTGATAATGGGGACTTGCTCGGATTGACGGCCAGGAACTATTTTATGAACCATAAAGAGCGGGATATACCTGAGCCTGAACTATCTTCTGAAGAAGCGAAAGAGAAAGTCAACCCTGATGTGGAAATCCATGAGGAGCATATGGCAGTCATTGATAATGATGAAGGCGAAGAAGTGCTCGTATATGAGTTTCTAGGGGTTCTTGGAAACGAGACATATCGCATCTTCATTAATGCGATGGACGGAACGGAAGAAAAGGTGGAAAAACTGGACGGCACAGAAATTAATTTCGCATCCATTTCCGAGGGAAGAGTAATATCTTCCCTTTTTTATGCCTAAAGCTAATGATGACTCTCCGTTTTGCTGCAAGAGAAAAGAATTATGGCAGTACCGCGATTTACGAGTAGAACTTTAATTCGCATGTATGTTATCCTTTTAATTAAGGGGATACATAGAAACTGCCAAATGACATTTAGAAAATTGTCTTATACAGGATTGAGATGAGAGGAATGAATGACAGCTAATGACGGAAATGAACACGAAAGAACTAGCAGTTGCAATTGACGGACCGGCAGCAGCCGGCAAAAGCACCGTTGCTAAACTCGTTGCCAGTGAATTAGCGTATATCTATATTGATACTGGTGCCATGTACAGGGCTCTGACATTGAAAGTACTCCGGGAACAGATTCCTCCCGATGACGATCAAGCCATTTCAGATCTCCTGGCAAAAACGGATATGCAGCTCGAACAGGGGGACAGTGGTCAGCATGTTCTGATGGATGGGGAAGATGTAACAGAAGCTATCCGATCTGAGTATGTGACAAATAATGTATCCCATGTCGCAAAACACGCGAGCGTGCGCAAGGAAATGGTACAGCGGCAGCGGGAACTCGCGAATAAGCGCAGTGTCGTCATGGACGGGCGGGACATTGGAACCCATGTCATTCCGGATGCGGAAGTCAAGATTTTTTTGAAAGCATCCGTTGAAGAGCGGGCAAAACGGCGTTATGATGAAAATGTAAAAAAAGGATTTACAGCCGATTTTGAAAAGCTGAAAGAAGAAATAGAACAAAGGGACCAAATTGACTCAAAGAGGGAGGTTGCCCCGCTAGTCAAAGCCAATGATGCAATTGAATTGGATACAACCGATTTAACCATTAATCAAGTGGCAGCATCTGTTCTTGAAGAAGTCAGTAAGGTGCTTGAAACCAGGAGAGATGGATGATGAGTCTTTACAAAACCGCTAAAGCCATTGTGTCAGGCATTTTTTATCCTTTGTACCGCATTCAGGTTATTGGAAAAGAAAATGTACCGAAACAAGGTCCGGTCATTATTTGCTCGAACCACATTTCCAATTTGGATCCCCCTGTTGTTGGGATAACATCGCCAAGGGATATTTATTTCATGGCAAAAGGAGAACTGTTTGAACGTGCGTTTCTGCGTAAATTGCTATACGGCATTCACGCATTCCCGGTAAAAAGGGGGATGAAAGATCGTAATGCACTGCGCAAAGGGCTGGGAATACTGGAAGAAGGGAAAACGCTTGGCCTTTTTCCGGAAGGGACCCGGAGCAAAACAGGGAAAGTTGGAAAGCCTATGGCGGGAGCTGGCTTCTTCGCACTTCGATCAAATGCCGCCATTGTCCCATGCGCCATCATCGGACCTTATAAGCCCGGGAAGAAATTGACCGTTATATACGGGGAACCGATGGATATGGAATCGCACCGTGTTGCGAGAACATCAGCAAAAGATGCAGCTGAGGCAATTATGGCGGAAATCAGGAAACTGATTGAAAATTATAATTCCCAGCATACATCTCTTGACAAATAATTATAATTATTAGAAGTTATAAATACGATATTTTTTGATTTTTGTTGTTTGTATTTTAAGGAGGGCGAGTATATGAGTGAATCCAGTAACGAAATGCAGCAGTTGAATATAGGCGATGTTGTTACAGGGACTGTTGTGAAGGTGGAAGAGAAACAAGTTCTTGTTGATGTTGGCTACAAAACGGAGGGGATTGTTCCTATCAGTGAATTATCCAGCCTTCATATCGAACAGGCAAGTGACATCGTACAGGAAAATGACACAATGGATCTTTATGTCAAAAGAATGGAAGACGATGAAGTCATCTTGTCTAAAAAAGCAGTGGATGCCGAGAAAGCCTGGGAGTCACTGGAAGAAACATTTAATAATGGCGACGTGTTCGAAACAGAGGTCAAAGAAATTGTAAAAGGCGGCCTCGTCGCTGACGTTGGTGTGCGCGGCTTCATTCCAGCTTCATTAGTGGAAACGTATTATGTCGATGATTTTTCTGATTATATCAATAAGCCGCTCCGTGTAAAAATTGTTGACCTGGACAAGGAGCAAAACCGTGTTATTTTGTCACATAAAGATGTCGTACAGGATGAACTGAATGAAAAGAAACATGAAGTGCTTCAGTCACTGGAAGAAGGACAAGTCCTGGAAGGTGTAGTAGAACGGCTTACAAACTTTGGTGTGTTTGTGAACCTCGGCGGAATTGACGGACTTGTACATATATCCCAGCTGGCACACGAACATGTTGAAAAAGCTTCCGATGTTGTCACTGAGGGGGATACAATTAAAGTTGAAGTACTGTCTGTTGACAGGGACAATGAACGTATTTCCCTATCCCACAAGAAAACATTGCCAGGTCCGTGGGCAAACATTGAAGAGCGCGTGAAGCAGGGGGATATCCTTGAAGGCACTGTTAAACGCCTTGTCAATTTCGGTGCTTTTGTTGAAGTCTTTCCTGGTGTGGAAGGATTGGTGCATATATCACAGATTGCCAATCGGCATATCGGCACGCCACAGGAAGTACTTGAAGTCGACCAGCAGGTAAAAGTGAAAGTACTTGACGTTAGTGAGAAAGACGAACGGATATCACTCAGTATCAAAGAATTAGAGCAGGAACAGGAAGCGTCTGAAGTTAAACAATATGAAAAAGATGAAGATCAATCGGGATTCCAGCTCGGGGATTTCATCGGAGACAAATTAAACAAATATAAATAACAGATGTTAAGCTAGCACCTAGAGAACCAATTGAAGGGGCCCTTTTCAGTATGGAAAGGGTCTTTTTTATGACATCAGAAATCGCTGCAAGGCGAATACTGAAGTGCTTCTATGTTTAATGCTGCTAAAAGTCTGCCATACTGGTAGTGGCAGGTGTTGTTTATGAGTGACGGACTTATTTTTTATTGGTTTGCATGGATCGGATGTATTATTGTCACATTCTTTATGCCGGAAGGAAAGCGCCGATCCTTTCTGACTTCGTATATATTAATATTGATCCTTCTTGCCAATTTTCAGCTGACCATTGGCGGGTTCACATTTTCGCTCAGTTTTGCCGCTTTGCTGATGATGTCCTTCTGTCTCTCTGCCAGACTGCCTAAAACTGCCTTTCATTTAATCGTTTCTTTTATTGTCATGTTAGGATATACAGCGATTCATATTTGGTACTTTTCTTCCCCGCTGCAATTTTTTCTTCCCCAGCTCGCTACGCAGTCGCTCATACCTTTTTTGCTGGCAATCTTGCTTGCAAAAGGTTTTTGGAACAGACTGGTCAGCTGTCTGTCAGGTATGGTGGGAGGGGAGTGGCTTTACAGTTTTATCCTGGCTAGTTATTCATTTCCGGATGTGATTGGTGATATGCGCTTTCTTGATAGCACAGTTATATTTGTTGCTGTTTTAATTTGTCAGAGTTTGTTATCAGCAGGGAAGCGAAAACTAAAGGAATTAGTAAACCGTGCTGTATTGAAACCAAGATCGTTTGTCAAAAAGAAGGCACAATAAGAAGTTTTGTACTATAATTGTGGTTGAAGTGTTCTTTTGCTAGAATATGTACTTAGTATCGATTCAGAGAAGTGGAAAGGATGTCCTTTCATGAGGAAATCTGTTGTAGCGATTGTAGGAAGACCAAATGTAGGTAAATCAACTATATTTAACCGGCTCGTGGGGGAGCGTATCTCCATTGTAGAGGATACACCAGGTGTAACCCGTGACCGGATTTATGCCGAGGCCGAGTGGCTGACAACAACATTTGATTTGATTGACACCGGTGGAATAGAGATGAGTGACGAACCACTGCTTGTCCAAATGCGGAATCAGGCTGAAATTGCCATTGACGAAGCAGATGTGATTATTTTCATGCTTAACGGTAAAGAAGGAATGACGGCAGCGGACGAAGAAGTTGCTAAAATTCTGTATAAGTCAAATAAGCCTGTCGTTGTGGGGGTTAATAAAATAGATAACCCTGAGATGCGGGAAACAATATATGACTATTATGCATTGGGTTTTGGTGAACCACATCCAATTTCAGGAGCACATGGACTGGGACTTGGTGACTTACTGGATACAGTTGTCGGGTACTTTCCTGAACAACATGATGACAGCCATGACGAAGACACAATATATTTCAGCGTAATTGGGAGACCAAACGTGGGGAAATCCTCACTTGTCAACGCCTTGCTGGATGAAGACCGTGTCATTGTCAGTGATATAGAAGGAACGACAAGGGAAGCCACTGACACCCGTCTACATAAAGATGATCAGGATTTCGTCATTATTGATACAGCCGGCATGCGAAAACGCGGAAAGGTTTATGAGGCAGCCGAAAAGTATAGTGTTCTTCGTGCATTGAAAGCAATTGAACGCTCGGATGTGGTTTTGGCACTGATTGATGCGGATACAGGTATTAGAGAACAGGACAAAAAGATTGCCGGTTATGCACATGAAGCTGGAAAGGCCATCATTCTCGTCGTTAATAAATGGGACACGGTAGAGAAAGACGAAAAATCCATGAGGGAATTTGAAAAAAAAGTTCGTTCTCAATTTCAGTATCTGGATTATGCACCGATTGTGTTTCTGTCGGCAAAAACAAAAAAACGGCTGCATACATTGATTCCTGCAATCAAAACGGCCAGTGAGAATCATGCAAAACGCATTCCGACAAATGTTTTGAATGATGTCATTATGGATTCATTGGCATTAAATCCAGTGCCGACGCTGAAAGGCAGACGTCTGAAAGTGCTTTACGCAACGCAGGTAGCAGTTAAACCGCCATCTTTTGTCATATTTGTCAATGATCCAGCATTAATGCACTTTTCATATAAAAGGTTCCTGGAAAACAGAATCAGAGAAGCTTTTGGATTTGTAGGAACACCGATTAACATATTTGCCCGAAAACGCGCTTAGGGGGACTAGCATTGCAAAAAGTAGCTGTATTAGGTGCCGGCAGCTGGGGTACTGCACTTAGCATAGTGCTGGCAGACAATGGATATGATGTTCGGCTGTGGACCCATCGCAGGCAGCAGGCTGAAGAGATTAATTCAAACAGCACGAATGAAAAGTATTTACAGGTAAAGCTGCCGAAACAGATTCAGGCATATTATGAACTTGAAAAAGCTGTTGCTGATGTATCGGCCATTTTGATTGTTGTGCCGACCAAAGCAATTCGTGAAGTTTGCAGCGAATTGAGCAATAAGCTTCACCATCATCCGACAATCATTCACGCAACTAAAGGAATTGAGCCGGAATCACTTAAACGTGTGTCACAGCTGATTAGTGAAGAAATGGATGCGTATAATTATGATGATATTGTTGTGCTTTCCGGTCCAAGCCATGCAGAAGAAGTTGGGGAACGCCAGCCAACTACTGTAACCGTATCCTCCGTGAATGAGCAGAATGCCGCTTTTGCCCAGGACTTGTTCATTAATGAATCGTTCCGTGTTTATACAAGCACGGATATGGTAGGTATTGAACTGGGCGGAGCATTAAAAAACATTATTGCACTTGGGGCTGGTATTTCCGACGGATTAGGTTATGGTGATAACGCAAAGGCGGCGCTAATAACCAGAGGACTGGCAGAAATAACCCGGCTGGGGGCTTCTTTAGGTGCCAGTCCGCTGAGCTTTTTAGGGCTTCCGGGGGTTGGTGATCTAATTGTTACCTGTACAAGCACGCACAGCCGCAACTGGCGTGCAGGCAACCTTCTCGGGAAAGGGTACAAGCTTGGAGATGTGCTCGAACAGATGGGAATGGCTGTGGAAGGTGTTCGTACAACGAAAGCAGCCAGTCAGTTTGCACACCAGCAGCAAATCGAGATGCCGATTACGAATGGCCTGCATAAGGTTCTGTTTGAGGATATGAATCCAAGGGATGTGGTTGATCAGCTAATGAACCGAAATAAGCGCGAAGAGATGGATGACTTGTCAGCATTCATCCGTACGGACTGCTCTGACTAACACGTAACCGCCTGCTGTGCATATAATATGTTGAAACGACTTTTGCAAGGAGGCGAGCGTGTGAGTAACTTTCAGGATGATCTTTTTGATAAGGTACAGAAGCAGTCAGACGTAAATCCGAATGACATTCATAAAGTCGCTGATTCTGTCAAAAATGCCGATTTTTCAGATGAAAAGACGGTCAGAGAGCTCGTTCAGCGCTTAGCGAAAATGGCCGATAAACCAATACCCAAGTCGAAGGAAGACAGGATTGTAGAGACAATAACGAAGAACAATATGCCAATGGATATGCAGACGATAAATAATATGTTTAAAAAATAAGTATATCTGGGCAAGTGAGGATACATTATTCTGTATGCTTGCATAAGCTAAATCGCACAAGCATTCATGGATAGAGTTGCTTTGGGTATTTATTTAGTCATTCCGGGATGAAGACAGCCCCCTTCTCCCGGGAATTTTTTGTGCCTGTTTTTGGGTAATTATGTTATAATACACGTGGTTTACAGTTATGAATAGGGGTGAGTGAGATGTCTGAAGGAATGCTGAATATGTGGATTTCGTTCATTGGCATGGGGCTTTTGCTTTTGGCCATGGGACTTATTGTCTTCAGCAGGTACAAGCTGAAGGGATGGGTGGCAGGTATTGTATCCATCTTTGCCTATCTGTCATTAGTGTTCGGCGCTGTCATCATTATATATATTGTTTTTAGCGGACCAACGCGGTAGGAGGTTTCACATGTTCAATCATACATATAGGCGACTTGCCTGTCTCATGCTTATAGTCACTTTCTTGAGCGGGTGTCTTTATCCGGAAAGTGAATTGTCCAAAAACAGCGAACCGAATGAATCACAGCTCGAAAAGGTGCAAGAGGCGGTAGATCAGTACCAGGAAGAGACACAGGGGCTTTTGCCTATTAAAACAAAAGCTAGCGATACACCAATTTTCCGGAAATACTTAATTGACTTTCAGTCGCTGAAAGAGCAGAATTTGCTGTCGGAGATACCGGCGACTGCTTATGAAAACGGCGGCGCTTATCAATACACAATCATTACACCTGAGGACAATCCGCGGGTGAAATTGATTGACTTACGCATTGCTGATGCCATAAGACAAGTAACCTTGAAACTGCAAACGTATCGCAATGAGCACATATATCCGCCATTTGGAAACGAAATTTCGGAAGGGGTTTACCAGGTTGACTATGAAAAGCTGGGCCTTGATAAACGTCCACATGTGAAAAGTCCTTTTTCCAAAGAAAACTTGCCAATCGTGATGGATACAAAGGGCAAC
Organism: Lentibacillus juripiscarius; assembly: GCF_042685205.1. Classification (NCBI taxonomy): domain Bacteria; kingdom Bacillati; phylum Bacillota; class Bacilli; order Caryophanales; family Bacillaceae; genus Lentibacillus; species Lentibacillus juripiscarius. The sequence goes on along the minus strand of NZ_JBHUNA010000040.1, from coordinate 6,419 downwards.
CTGTATGTGGACTACCGCATTGATTTAAATCACGCATTGGAAGAATACAAACATGATTATCAGAAAGGAGACGATATCCGGTATTTGCTCGCGGAAAACACGCCTTTTGTCCCTGCATATTCCCTCCCCTATACCATTCAGGATGGGGAGCCGGTATTCCAAGTCTCTGTTAAATCTAAAAAATAATCATATTCAATCCCTTGTGACATATATTGTGTTGCAAGGGATTTTTGATATAGTTTTAAGATTGCGTGTTTAAAAAGGAGGATAAAAAGGACCGGTCGGCTAAGGTCTCGGGCGTCCTCGAAAAAACGGAAAAGCAAGCCAATGATGGAATTCGAAGTGTCGTTTTTACCGGACTTTTTAAACATCCTTTAAGAGTGATTATATCTTTTTTGAATCTTTTAGTCCTTAGTAGGTCATATTTCGAATGGACAACATCATAGACTTGTAATGTCAATATTTCGCAGGCTCTTTATGATTATGGAAAAGGAAAAGGAGATCGGGAGGGGATCACTTGGAGAAAGTTGATATTTTCAAAGATATTTCGAAACGGACGAATGGAGATATTTACCTTGGGATCGTAGGTGCTGTCCGGACCGGAAAGTCAACTTTTATTAAACGTTTCATGGAACTGGGCATCTTACCAAACATTTCTGATGAGGGTGAACGCGACAGGGCACATGACGAATTACCGCAAAGTGCTGCCGGAAGAACCATTATGACAACCGAGCCAAAGTTCATTCCAAATCAGGCAGTGTCTGTCCAGGTTGACGAAGGTCTCGATGTAAATGTCCGACTGGTGGATTGTGTCGGCTATGCAGTGGAAGGGGCAAAAGGGTTTGAGGATGAGAACGGACCAAGAATGATTAACACACCTTGGTATGAAGAACCCATCCCGTTTCATGATGCAGCTGAAATCGGTACGAGAAAAGTCATTCAGGAACATTCCACAATCGGTGTTGTCATTACAACGGATGGTTCATTTGGTGACATCGAACGTGCAGACTACGAAGATCCGGAAGAAAAAATTGTTGAGGAAATGAAGGAAGTCGGCAAGCCATTCATCATGGTTGTCAACTCGGCGCGGCCAACCAGCCATGAAACGGAAGTATTGCGTCAGGAACTTTCGGAAAAACATGAAATACCGGTCCTGGCAATGAGCGTTGAATCAATGTCTGAACATGATGTTTATAATGTGATGCGTGAAGCATTGTATGAATTCCCGGTACTGGAGGTTAATGTCAATCTTCCAAGCTGGGTCATGGTGCTGCATGACGATCATTGGCTGCGCCAGGATTACCAGGAAGCCATTCAGACAACGGTGAAAAATATTCGAAGGCTTCGGGATGTTGACAGTATTGTCGGCGATTTCAGCGAATACGATTATATAGAGAGCGCAAATATTGCCGGCATGGAAATGGGAGAAGGGATAGCAGAGATTGATCTGCATGCTCCGGACTATCTATATGACGAGGTACTGAAAGAAATTGTTGGTGAGGAAATACGCGGCAAAGAGCATTTGCTTGAGTTAATGCAGGATTTCGCTCATGCTAAGCGCGAATATGATCAAGTTGCAGGTGCACTGAAGATGGTGAAGCAAACTGGCTACGGCATCGCAGCCCCACAATTGGAAGACATGGAATTGGATGAACCGGAAATTATCCGCCAAGGATCCAGGTTTGGTGTTCGGCTGAAAGCAATTGCACCATCCATTCATATGGTAAAGGTAGATGTGGAATCGGAATTTGCGCCTATTATTGGCACGGAGAAACAAAGTGAGGAATTAGTCAGGTACCTCATGCAGGACTTTGAAGAAGATCCATTGTCGATTTGGGAATCTGACATATTCGGAAGATCATTAAGCTCTATTGTGAGAGAAGGCATACAAGGAAAGATTTCTATGATGCCCGAAAATGCCAGATATAAATTAAAAGACACACTCGAACGGATTATCAATGAAGGTTCAGGTGGGTTAATAGCAATTATTTTATAGCAGCTATACATAGTTGCTATTTTTTTTGCTTAAAAAACTCCATGATTTTTAAATTTTTTTCAGATGAAGGCAGGATTCCGCAAGTTTATGTCGTATATCTTTAAATAGAGACGGTGTAGCAGAAATGAGCCCTTGCTGCTTCTGTTATTCCCATCATATTCCAGAAGGGCTTTAATGAATGGAAAAAGACGCCTGAATATGAAATAAATATGGATAAATTCAGCGGTTATTGTTGAATTTTGTTTCAATCTCGTTTAATATAAGCCTTGTCATCATTGAATTGATGGCATTAGGTATAAAAATGGACAAGTTGGGAACAAATGATTGTATGATTACAAGATGTTCCTATACCGTTTGGAAACTTCTTGGGAGGAGGTGAATGTCATGAATAAAACAGACTTGATAGATGCTGTTGCAGAAAAAAGCGAACTTTCCAAAAAGGATGCTACAAAAGCTGTTGATGCAGTTTTTGAATCTGTCATGGATTCACTTAAAAAAGGTGAAAAAGTACAATTAATCGGCTTCGGTAACTTCGAAGTACGTGAACGTTCGGAACGGAAAGGCCGTAATCCGCAGACAGGGGAAGAAATTAAAATTCCTGCAAGTAAAGTTCCTGCATTCAAACCAGGAAAAGCCCTTAAAGAAAGTGTTCAGTAATATTTCTTACATAGGGCAGAAGGGCACGTGTAGACGTGCTCTTTTTTCACTTTTTGCCCCTTTTGATAAAATTCTCCACCATGGTATTGGTCAAAATAAACGGGGAGTGTTGAAAATGGGAAATAATGATTTTTTTGTAATTAAGGCGCTAGAAGATGGCGTGAACGTAATTGGTTTGACAAGAGGCAGCGACACACGTTTTCATCATTCCGAAAAACTGGATGCGAATGAAGTGATGATTGCACAATTCACAGAACATACTTCTGCTGTAAAAGTCAGGGGAAAAGCCGTCATCCAGACAAGTCATGGAGAGATGAATAACGAGTAGCCATAAACTGCTGCATTCTTCCGTGTATCGGCTCAAATTTTTTGTTATGGAACATCCTCATATTATGCTATAATGACTGTATGATTTGGAGTCAATGGAAGGGTGCGGGTGGTTGTGTTGCAGACATCCAGTATAGAAATCAATAGTGTGAAAGCACTGATTCATGAGAAAATACATAATTCACTGATTGAAAAACATGTACAAATTCCTTATTTGAATGATGATAAATTATATATTTTGATATCCATTCTCAATAATACACCGCTGCCGGACGCGAAAAAGAAAAACTATATCATAGCCACCATGCTTGTCCAGATGGCATTGGATATTCATGACGGAGTCCCTGAAACGAATGAGTGCCAGCAACATGATGATGAAGAGAAATCGAAACAATTATCTGTGCTCGCGGGTGATTACTACAGTAGCTTATATTATCTGCTGCTTTCGGAAGTAGAAGAAATTGAGCTTATTGGTGTACTGGCAGCAGCCATTAAAGAGATTAATGAGACAAAGATGCAATTATATTATAAAATGAATAATGAAATGTTTCCTCTAACTATGCAGCACATTAAAAAGTTGGAATCACTGCTGATTATACGAGTTGCCGACTTTACCGGCGAAACTCTAATCCGTGACATTGCTGCTGAGTGGCTTGCAGTCAGAAAACTGGCTGCTGCAAGATGCAGGAGAGATCGTGATAACAACGTGATGTCTTCTGACATTTGGGATGACCATATCGCAAATAAGGATCATCAAGCTATTGCATCATTTCTTAAAAGGGAAATAAAAGCAATTAATAACCACCTGATACAGTTTCCTGCACATCTGGCCGGACTGGGCGCGGAATTAAAGGATACACTGAATGAATCACTATCCGATAATGAATCGATTGCGGAAGAAGGGAAATAGGCATGCAGCATCCATCAAAAGAAGAACGGGTCCATCATGTTTTTGAAAAGATATCTGACCACTACGACACCATGAACTCGGTCATTTCCTTTCAGCGCCATAAATCATGGCGGAAAGATGTTATGAAGCGGATGAATGTCCCAAATGGGGCAACAGCACTGGATGTATGCTGTGGAACCGGTGACTGGTCCATTTCTCTAGCTGAAGCGGTGGGATCTTCGGGTAAAGTGATTGGTCTGGATTTCAGCGATAACATGCTGTCCGTTGCCAATACAAAAAATGATAAACTGCAATACAAACAATTATCTTTTATCCAGGGAAATGCAATGCAGCTCCCATTTGAAAGTAGTTCGTTTGACTATGTTACCATTGGATTTGGGCTGCGCAATGTACCCGACTACATGACAGTGCTAAGGGAAATGTACCGGGTTGTGAAGCCAGGCGGAAGAGTGGTGTGCCTTGAGACTTCACAGCCGACCATGATTGGCTTTCGGCAAGGTTATTATCTTTATTTCCGTTTTATCATGCCTTTATTGGGAAAGTTATTCGCAAAAAGTTACAAGGAGTATGCATGGCTGCATGAATCCGCAAAAAGCTTTCCTGATAAACAGACACTAACAGAAATGTTTTATGAAGCAGGCTTTGATCATGTTAAAGTGAAACAGTACACGGGTGGAGTAGCCGCCATGCATATGGGAGTTAAAAAAGGGACAATCCCTCTGTAAGTATATGCACTTCCTTCTATCGGGACGTGCTGAGCAAGCTTATGTTCATACCGATTTTGACGGGTTCCATTTTCTTTTTAATGTTCTTTCCGAACGAAAGAAATGGTTATCCGTCAAGACAGGATAAAAAGGTGACATGCATGAAGTTGACGAAAACATATGGGCATTTAAAAAAAGAATTAGATATGATTGAACATGCTCTGGCCGACGCTATCCAGGCCGAACATGATATTTTACGCGAAACTTCCACACAGTTACTGCAGGCAGGGGGAAAACGTATCCGCCCTGTTTTTGTCTTGTTGTGCGGGCAGCTTGGGGAATACAATGCAGAACGTGTCAAAACGGCTGCTGTTTCACTGGAGCTGATTCATATGGCATCACTAGTACACGATGATGTGATAGATGATGCATCATTACGCCGGGGCAAGCCTACCATCAAAGCGTTATATGGCAACCGCACGGCAATGTATACAGGTGATTTCATTCTGGCCAGAGCATTGGAGAACATCACTAAACTGGAAAATCCGGCTGCTCATCGCGTCCTTTCCAAAACGATGGTACAAGTCGCGAAAGGTGAGATTGAACAAATCAGGGACAAATATAACTGGGATCAAAATTTGCGGAATTACCTGCGTAGAATCAAACGAAAAACTGCACTTCTCATTGCGGCAAGTTGCAAGCTGGGCGCAATTGCGTCTGGTGTGCCTGAGGAGAGGGCTGTTAAATTATTCCGGTATGGCTATTACATCGGAATGTCCTATCAAATTATTGATGACATTCTTGACTTTACCGCATCGGAAAACCAGCTGGGTAAGCCTGCAGGGAATGATTTATTACAGGGAAATGTCACATTGCCGGTGCTTATTGCAATGAAGGACCCGTCATTTGACAGAAAGCTGCGTGATACGTTTGCAAATCCGGAACTCGTGACACCAGCGTCCATGGTCCCTCTGATTGAATCATTGAAGCAAACGGGCGCCATTGCATCGTCCTACCGGATAAGTGATCTCTATTTGCAAAAAGCATTGAAGCAGCTTGATGATATTCCGCACCATATAGCAAAGCACACCTTGCAGACCATTGCGAAGTATATTGGCAAAAGACGTTCATAAGCATATTGTTATTCAACCGGAAGTCTGGTAAAATTTTTATCGGTTGTTCGAAACAAAATACATAATAGAAGAGGTGCACAAAATGGAACAGACATTCTTAATGGTAAAACCGGACGGCGTTCAGCGCAATTTAGTTGGTGACATTGTCAGCCGGTTTGAGCGCAAAGGATTTAAACTGGCCGGAGCAAAGCTTATGCAAATTTCTGATGAGCTGGCGAAGACACACTATGGCGAACATCAGGACAAGCCTTTCTTCGGTGAATTAGTTGAATTCATCACATCCGGACCTGTTTTTGCAATGGTATGGGAAGGTGAGAACGTCATCTCGACAGCGCGTGATATGATGGGCAAAACCAACCCGCTTGAAGCAGCTCCGGGTACTATTCGTGGCGACTATGGAATGACAGTCGGCAAGAACATCATCCATGGATCAGATTCCTCTGAGAGTGCTAAAAAAGAAATTGGCCTTTTCTTCCAGGAAGATGAAATTAAAAGCTACTCCAAACAAGATAGTGAATGGATTTACTAAGAATGTAGCCTCCGTTATTCAAACGGAGGTTTTGCTTAGGTAAAAAAATACCCTCAAAAAAGGTAACGATACGTTTGTTGGTGAACAAGCGTATTTTTGTGCGACGGGCAGTCGCACCTAGTGTAGATTACTACACTGAACTAACTTTTAAAGGATTGGAGTA